>CAYPZY010000053.1:2616-11375 GCA_964415155.1 uncultured Bdellovibrionales bacterium | reverse complement strand
GAAGTTAAATTTCTGTGCGATACGCTCCGCACTGCCATTGTATTCAGGAAGCGTTAGACAAATATGAACAACTGTCATAAATGGATCGAGGTAATATTCTGCAAATGGATCTTGCGACTCCCCAGCAGAAAACTTCGCTTTTAGAATTTTTTTGGTATTGCGTTGTTCAGCTTGAATAGCTGCAATTCTCTTTTCGAGTTTTTGCCGACGTTTTGCCAACCCCGTTCGTTCACACTCAAGCAACAACAGAATGTAATCGTGTTCTCCTTTGCTGAGCGAAAAGAATTCAACGAGGCTATAAATCTGATCACTATTAAGCGAACCGTTGTTATTCATGACCTTCGAGAGATAAGTTTTCTGAACGCCAAGAATCTCCGCAAGCGAAGAAAAACTAAACTTCTTGTCTTCTTTTTTTCTTGAAGCCACTAAGTTTTTTAAAATATCCCGATAGTCTAAAAAGCGAAAAACATTCACCATACAAAGAATTCTAGTTCACTAAAGGTGAACTTTCGAGAAAAAAGTGAAAACGAATTAATCGAAATTTGACTCAAGATGGCGTACCTTTTGGATCTATCAAAAAGGAGTTTTTATGAAAAACAGTTTATTTTTATTAACCTTTCTACTTTTCAATTACGCCACAGCCGCGACTTTTGCGGATGCGATTGCAAATTTAGAAGAAAGCATGTGCCCGTTCCTGGCAAAATCTCGAGAATCTTTGGAACGCGACACAAAAGATTACAAAACCGATCCATCAGAAAAAAATCGGCAATGGTTATTAGCTAGCGAGAACCATTTTGCCTACACCAACAGTGGCTGTAGCTTAGCAAAGACGATGGCTCAGTTTTTAGTTGGCAATCAAATCAATGCTGCTCAAGCTTGTAACTATTTCTATGAAAGCATCGTTAACTTAAGCTCAGCTATTCCCAAGCTAACGATTTTTGATGAGGAATCACAGCTTAGTCCACTTCGTACAATGGCCCAAGAAGGAGTAGGAATTCACGCGAACATCTGCATAAGCGCCTACGACACCGACGAACGGGTCAAAGCCCATTGGCGAAAACTCGTCAGCCGCTAACGTGGCCTTGCGATTGCAACACCGAGAGGTGTGCGGATGAAATACATTTTGCTAATGTTCCATTTACTTATGGAGGGACTGTCGTGCGCAAGTGTGACAGTCCACGGCACTCGCGCGCCGGCGGGCGGCTGGAGTGGTGGCGGTGGCTCAGGTGTTTCGTGCGACAATAAGCTTGAGATTCTTGATTATTGGGAGGTAGAGCAGGAATATCTTCCGGTAAAACAAGATGAAAGCGTCGACGCCTACCTTGCACGAATGGTGGACAACCTAAAAGACGCCGCTCCTACCTTTTCGCACATCTTAAAGGACGCTCTATCTCGCATTGCCTTTTTTAAAGCGGAAGGCAAGCTCCCAAAAATTGATGATCTGGGAAAAATTCAACGACCGCTGAATAATTGTGAGATAGTTCAAATCGCCGTTCGCTATGCTCAAGAGACAACGAGTGGCAAAGCCAACGCTTATGTAAAAATTGATGAAGAAACTTTTAGAACTCTTGGTGCACATTTATCCGCAGATCAAAAAATTATAAATCAAGCTCTTTTGAAATTACACGAAGCCGTATATCTCATTGGTTACGAGCTAGGGCATTTGACTTCGGAACAAACACGCAAACTTTCGCGACTTCTCCTGAATAGACAATTTTATTCTTCTTTAGATTTTTCTGTCAAAGTTACCGGCAATACGAGAGAGCAGATTTTTTCTGCAATCATGACCTACCTTAACTTCGGAGCTTTTGCGAGTCTTCACTCAAAAGACCTTCCAGAAAACAATGTTCTGCGAATTCGCCAAAGAGGTTTCGTCGAAAGCTTAAACAGGGCCAACGAATTTATTTTCATTTTCCTTAAACAAGAAACTCTTAGTTTACGTGAATTTGTCAGCAAAACGCAAAACTCACCTGATTTTTTAACAGAATTTATTTTAGCAGGATATAAGCACGATTCTCCCCTCTTAAGTAATGAAGGTGCCTTTGCCGTTATTGCTTCGGTCGCCGAACAAAATGGTGTTCTGGCGAACGCGACAACAATCTATCACCGGTTCTCAGTCGATTCGTCGCCGAAAATAAAAAGCATCTGCGACTTCGCAAAAAGATTTGAAACATTGCCAGGAAAGAATTTTTCTTTTTGGCAACAGTGGACATTTAATTCTAGCTGGAAAACTATTAGGAACAAGGCGCTAGAGCATTGTAAATTAGAAGGTTTTAGCGAACAGAGTTTTTTGTGACTATTCTGCGATAATGACAAACAAATAATGACAAAGATAGTGACAATCGATTGCGCCGATTTCGCTCCGCTGGATTACTTCCGCGCTGGCAGTATGTTGTCTCGCTGGCGAAATCTCGCCGGTAGGGAGGCAACCATCTCAAAATGAGAAAGTGTTCTCCCACTAATGCTTGCTAAGAAATTATCTTTCGAATTTCAAGACTTTAAGATTATAATTTAGATTCGGGAGACAAATGGCAAAAACTCTAAAACTCATTCCTTTGGCAATATTCGTTTTTTTAGCCCTTGTCTATACTAATTGCGACGGTTATCAGGCGGCCCAATTTCAGATAAATCAAAATAGTATAAGTCCATCTCCTGGCCCTACCCTCCCCCCGATGCCAATGCCAGTGCCAGCACCCACAAGTCCTGTTGGCATTACTTATGAATTTCCCAGTGACATTCCAACTGCAATTGGTAAATCTTGGCCAAACGAAAATATTGCGGCATTTTCTAAAACCGTGGATTGGGGTTTCGACAAAGATCAAGTTGCAGGCCCAGGTCTTTTTAAGTCAGCCGGAATCTATGAAATTGTTAGTTCGACTTCAGCTCCTATCTCACCGCCTTATGTTTTTAAAGCACTTCGACCAAAACCATTGGAAGATGGCAAACTTCGCGGTGGTGGCATCCAAATGGACAATTATCCACCGAATGTAAATGAAATGTATTTGGGCTTGCGCTACTTGGCGAATAATGAATATGAGGGCTCTAACAATCGACTCTGGGTCATCGTCAGAGATGGCTTGCAGATTTTTGTTGGGTGGGGAAAAACTCATGGTAAAGAATTCGACGATGGCAAAGTGGGAATAGGTTTAGTGAATACCACGTTAGATAATTGCCATATTTCACCACCGGGCTGTGTAAGAGGCTCCAACAATATTATTAATAATCGTCAAGGCAAAGACCTTATCATGCACCGAGGTCGCTGGAATCTTATTGAGACTTACATTAAAATAAGTAGCGGGCCAGATACTCGAGACGGAAAATTGAAGTTGTGGCTTAACGGAATTCTAGTCATGGAATACGATAATGTGAGTTTAGGTAATATTCCGTTAAACCAAATCAGTTATCAACAGGGCTGGGTCGATAACTTTGGCGGGCCACAAACTCTGGATTGGTTTTATCTGGTAGACCATATGCGTATTCGCTATTAGCTAGTATTTTTAATTATCGATCGCGGCTTGGAAGCAAGACCCACAGATTGCTAATTAAACCTTAGCGAGATGGCGGCGCTACCTCTTTTAGAACCGCCACCCCTTGACTACCCTTTACGGCGTGCGAAAACGATAAAGACGTTCCTCCGTCCTATTCTCGAAAGTGCAGGTTGCGTAGTCGCGAACAGCCACCGATGTGGTCAGCCACGCATTGGTCGAAAACTTTCCCAGCGTCTGAAGCTGTATTCGCACCTCGTAAGCATTTTTGTAAAGATCACGAACGCGGACATCTCTAACACTCAAAGAATTGAGGTAATATCTCTTGTTTTCACTATCAACCACATACACACCGCGACCAGAATGTAGGGAGTTTTGCAGATCGATTAAAACTCTATCGACTACGCCTGCCATACAGCGAATCTCGCTGGCATTAGCACCACTGGCGCCCACAAAAATAAGAATCGAGCTCATAACAGTAATTATATTTTTCATTTATTTCTCCTTTTTTAAATGATGAGGATTTTTATATTAAAAAGGACAAATTAGTAAAACGATATAATTTCACCATTAATGATGAAATTTTCGAAATGATGACTCGTAGAGTTTATTAAATGCTGACATCGTCACTTCTACAAGGACGTGATCCACGAATCACTTTTGCGGCGAAATAAAATTAAGACCGAATGACATTTAGATGAATCGCAGAAATTTAAACTTCGCCCATAAGCTTACGCACTTCAGCCTCAACACGAGCGGCGGTGACTTGAGAGGCCGGAATGGGCTCACCAATGCGTAATTCAAGCCGCGACCAAAATCGTCTCGGCCATTTCATCATGGCCTTGCCACCTTCGAAGCTAAAAAAACTTCCCCACAAGCCCACAAGTGCCAAGGGCACAACCGGCACTGGATCTTTATTAATAGCACGCTCAATTCCCGGGCGAAATGGATTGAGGTTTCCCGTGCGACTAATTTTTCCCTCCGGGAAGATTCCTAAGACGTCGCCGTTGCGTAAGCGATTTGATATTTCAACAAAGGCCTGCTCCAAAAGTTTAGGATCTTCTTTAGCCGGTGCGATTGGGACAACTTTGGCCTGTTTGCCAATAATGCCGATGATAGGAAACTTCAAAAATTGATGATCCATCACAAAGCGAGTCGGTCTTTTACAGGCCCCCGCAATAATCAACCAATCGATAAAACTCACATGATTGCATGCGAGAATCACAGCACCCGTTTTAGGAATCTTCTCTTCGCCAGTGACTTTGAGGCGATACATGATGTTCACTAAGATCCAGCTCAAAAAGCGCAATGTGAACTCTGGCACAAGGTAATAGATGTAAAAAGTAACTGCGAGGTTCATAAATCCGTAAATCAAAAATAATTGCAACGTGTTAATACCCAGATGATCCATCAACATAATGAAAAGTGCCGAGACCACCATGAACATAGAGTTCAAGATATTGTTGCTCGCTACCATTTGTGAACGAACTTCTTTGGAGCTGCGTTGTTGCACGAGCGCATAAAGAGGAACCGTGTAGAACCCCGCAAAAATAGAGAAAAGAAGTAAAAAGAAAAATATCTGGCGACCTTCGGCAAGAGCTAAGAATTGCGTCCAAGTCAACAGGCCATCGGCGCTGCTTGAAACATTCCACGAGGGCCGCAGCCAAAAAAGCATGAAGTAAGAAAACGTCATCCCCAGTGAACCAAACGGGACCAAGCCAATTTCTATACGATCGAAAGAAAGTTTCTCACACAGGAGTGCTCCAATACCAACACCAACAGTAAACGTCATCAAAAACATATTGAGAACAGACGGACCGCCGCTAAGCAAATCGCGAGTGTAAATAGGCAAAACCGTGATAATCGCGCCACCTAAAAACCAAAACCACGAGATGCCAATGATCGAATTAAATAAAGCGGAATTTGTTGCTGAAAGCTTTATGACTTCAACGGTGGGACCAAAAGGATTCCAATTTATTTTCAAATTTGGATCTGGAATTGAAACTGGCTTCTGATAAAGTGAAGCCACAAAACCAAGAATGGCGGTTAGTAAAAGACCAACGACAATCACTGCTTCGCTCTGTAAATTTCCCGCCGCATAAACTCCCGCCAATGTTCCAATAAGAATGGCAATGAATGTCCCCGTTTCGATATAGGCATTGGCAGCGACTAGCTTTTCTTCACGAACCAACTCAGGAATAATGCTGTATTTCGTCGGTCCAAAAAATGTGGAATGCAAACCCATCGCAAAAAGAACAATTAACAAAAGACCATAGTGGTGCGAATAAAAACCATAGGCAGCAATCACCATGAGAATTATTTCCCACACTTTTATCACGCGAATCAAAAATGCTTTTTGCATGCTATCGCCGAGTTGTCCCGAAACCGCGGAAAAAAGAAAAAATGGTAAAATAAAAAGAAAGCCCGCAAATGCGATAAGCTGTTGACCGCTTAGCCCCCAAACACTCAATCCTTTAAAAGTGATCAAAGCGACAAGTGCATTTTTGAGAAAATTATCATTGAGCGCGCCAAAAAATTGCGTCCAAAAAAGTGGTGTGTAGAGGCGATCTTTAAAGATCATTTTTAACGACATGCATCACGTCCCAAATCGAGAATAATTCCGACTAGCCAAAGGTTTTACAGTAAGTGCGCCGAAGAGTTTAATATGAAAATCCTCTGGCTTTGGCTAGTCTTTTGTTTTGGTATTTCAGCGCAAGTGATGGCCGAAGACAACCTTTTTTCGCGAGTGAAGCTCCTGGAATATGACAATGGTTTCACCGCCGTTCTTGCCCCCAGCGAGGATTCTCGCCTCATTAACATTGAGCTCGAAGTTGACGTTGGCTGGGATGTTGAAACTTCTAACAATTTTGGTGTTTCTCACCTTCTTGAGCACGCCCTTTTTCGTGATTCCCGACTTGCGGAAAATTTAACGTATCTGCAATTGATTGAAGAAAAAGGCGGAAGCGCTAACGGTTTTACTTATCCGCGCAAAACTGTTTTTAAAGCTTCGATCGGCAAAGCAAAGGGGCCCTGGTTACTTGATCAGTTTTACAAAATGCTTCATCAAAGAAATTTTTTGCAAGATCATATCGATAAAGAAAAGGATGCCGTTCTTCTGGAAATTGGTAAGCCAGGAGTGCTTGCCGAACTTTTAGGTTTTGATCTGTGGTCAGTGATAAAACCCCGCAACCTCAATCTTCCCGATTTTTGGGAAAGCGAATTTTCGGTTAAACTTGATAATCAAGATTTTACTCGTGAAGAAGAGCGACTCTCAACAATCCGTCTTCGTGCTGACCAGATCAATAAGCACTATCACGAAT
Source organism: uncultured Bdellovibrionales bacterium (assembly GCA_964415155.1). Lineage (GTDB taxonomy): Bacteria > Bdellovibrionota > Bdellovibrionia > Bdellovibrionales > SG-bin7 > CAYPZY01. Next base: position 4,570 of record CAYPZY010000053.1, on the reverse strand, counting down.
TTTACCACCCCGCCAACATGAAGATTTTTGTCGCCGGGCAATTCGACAAAGACTACGTTGAAAATAAAATTTCTCAGACGTGGGGCAAACTCGCGAAACGCAGTGATGGAAAAAAAATGCCTCCTATTGGAGAACCTACTCCGGCGCTCCATCCTTACATTAAGACCAAAATAACCAACGACAATCCTTCCATCACCTACGGCACCAAGGTTTGGAATCTGTCGCGCCTTGATGAGGAAATTCTGGAATCCTACACTAACTTTTTATCGCATCACCTCATGAAAGAACTGCGCAATAAGAAAGGGCAAACTTATTCGGTTGTAGCGTCTAATAGCTTTCAAGACCGCTTTGGCTACAGTCTTCTCAGCTTTTCTACTCCCAAAGAAAATTTTAAAGAAAACTTCTCCCTTCTCAAAAACATTATCAATAACCATGTACAAAACGGCTTAAGCGAAACCGAATTCAACGACGCCAAAACTCTTTACTTACAGAAATTCGATTTAACCGATGGCAACTCTGACACAATGATGAGAATTGCCAATCTCTACTATTATTTTCACAAACAATACAAGGATACGCGCTCCCCTTATGATTTGCTCACCCCCATTGATCTTGCCAGTTACAATGAGCGGGTTAAAGCTCTCTTTAGCAGCGAACGCAGATACTCGTATAACTACGTCGCACCTTACTTTTTTCGCCATGAAAACATTTTTGCACTCGTTTGCATGGTGTTTTTTATGGTTTTTGGCGTACAAAAACGTTTGCAGCTTAAACCGTTTGATCATCACAAAATCCATTGGATGCGCAACGTTCGCTACCTGCCATTTAAAACGGTGGAAATTGGTATCACAGCAGTTATTTGTTATGTGTTTGTTTACTTCGAGTTTTACCTGATTGATATGCCATTTTATAAACTTTCGTTTTTGTCAGACTCACTGTTTTACAGCGAATATTTACCATCGATCTTTTCGATCGTGCTATTCACCTATTGTTTAAATTACGGTTACGCGATTTTTCCTAAAAGAGCCTACATCGTCGGTGATAAACTCATTTTAAAAAGTCTAACTTACTTTTCTTACCATATTCCTTTGGATACAATCGCTGAAGTCGAAGCACGTTTTCCTTACAAATATCCATTTCCTTTGAAAGATTGGAAACCGGTGGGGTGGCGTTTTTTCTACTATGGCCCGCCTTGGAAGCCAGGCTTACTTTTGAAGTTAAAGAATGGCCACTATTGGTTCTTAGGGATTTCAGAGGCAGAAAAAGCAGTTAAAGAATTAAAAGTTTTTCTCAATCCCTCTGAAAACCAAAAAAAATCAGCCTAACCTTTTTCGATTAGGCTGACCTGCAAAAAATCAAATCATTACAGTATGGGAAAAGTCTGAACCGGGTATGTAAAACGAAACTTCCGATTCAAATCTTGGTTTCTTAGGACCTCGCGGTTCATTGCGCGGCTCAGAGCGCGGTTCACGACGTGGTTCATTTCGTGGTTCGCGACGAGGCTCCTTGCGCGGCTCTTCGCGTGGTTCACGGCGTGGCTCCGGTCGCGGTTCCTTGCGAGGTTCTGGGCGTGGTTCGCGACGAGGTTCCCTACGCGGCTCTTCCCGTGGCTCACGGCGTGGCTCCGGTCGTGGTTCCTTGCGAGGTTCTGGGCGTGGTTCGCGACGAGGTTCCCTACGTGGCTCTTCGCGCGGTTCACGGCGTGGCTCCGGTCGCGGTTCTTTGCGAGGTTCTGGGCGCGGTTCGCGACGTGGTTCCTTACGCGGCTCTTCGCGCGGCTCACGGCGTGGCTCCGGTCGCGGTTCTTTGCGAGGTTCTGGGCGCGGTTCGCGACGTGGTTCCTTACGCGGCTCTTCGCGCGGCTCGCGACGCGGTTCCTTGCGAGGTTCTGGTCGTGGCTCACGACGAGGTTCCCTACGTGGTTTGGGTGGACGCTCTTTTGGTCTTGGGCGAT
>CAYPZY010000053.1:0-2516 GCA_964415155.1 uncultured Bdellovibrionales bacterium | reverse complement strand
TCACGACGAGGTTCCCTACGTGGTTTGGGTGGACGCTCTTTTGGTCTTGGGCGATCCGGTTTTCTGCGATGACGATCTTTATCAACATCATCTCTCACGCACTGATTGGCCCGTGGTGACCAGTGAGTACCGGGAGGACAATGACGTTTTTCTCTTACGTCAACACATGATCGACGTTGCGGATCCCAATGGCTTCCCGCAGGACAATTTCGGTGATCACGATCAGGAACACATTGTCCAGCACGTGGGTCCCAATGACTGTCGCGACCGCAAGATCTTCCTCGTTCTGAGGGACGACATTTGTTTCCATTGCGATCGTAGACATCGCCACCACGACATCCCCGATGTTCGGGAACACAACGTTGGCGGTAGGGATCCCATGATCCATCTCTTCCACATCCCCGATCTCCCCAAACGGGAACGCATTGTTGTAAGCTATAATTCCAGCGATAGCCGCGTGGACAACCGAAAGTATCGGGCACACAACGATCATAATAAGGATCCCATTTAGTCCAAATTGGGCAACGAGGGTAACCAATTCGCACACACATATTTAAATAGTGATCATAGTAATATCCTGGTCCACAATAAACTTCTGGTGGAGGCGCAGGATAAGGAACACATGAATTTGTTTCAGGATCGTAGAAAGTTCCATCGGGACAACGATCACTGCGATCTTCTACGCAGTAGCCCAGTACGGGATCCCAGTAATAACCATCCGGACACATCGGCGTTGGATTTGGATTTGGATCCTCAGGTGTTGGTTCTGGCGTAGGAATCGAATCCTGATTGAAAACATTTAACTGATATTGTTTGTAAACTTCTTTTCCGTTGGCCCCTGTTAAATGAACAAAGAAAATGTAAGAGCCAATGTCAGTGAATGTGCCGGAGATATTTACTTGATTGCCAGCAACGACCGCCTGAACACCTTGTGGCAACGATTCACCACTCACTTCTGCTGTGTAAGCTTCATTGGGAAGATTCCACAAAATCGTTTGATTGTAATTCAAACCAATATAAGCCAGTGGTAAATACCTTTCGGTTTTAAACTCTGGCAAAGAATTTTTATCCACAGCATTGGAGTTAACGCAAATTTCTCTAAATCCTTGCTTTTTATCACTAGTAGATGCGGTCAAATAAAAACACCATGGTCCTAAAAAGCTGGGAACACCTTCAATCACAATGGTTGAAGTATTGGATGCTTTGAGCACTAAACCCGGCGGAAGAGCAGAGTAATCCGTGACTTCCCAAGCGATTGGTTCTTGAAATTCGCCTTTAAGGCCAACTTCCATTTGATGGGCATTGCCGTACTCGACATTGAGATCGCTGTCATCGACATCAATGGAGACTTCGGCATCATAAGATGCGCGATCTTTTGCTTCTGAGCCCGAACTTTGTGAACAAGCAAAACCTGCTTGAAAAAGTGTGAGGCAGAGCAGGCTTACAATAAAAAGCCTGATCCGAGTTGAATAACTTTGCTGCATTTCTCCCCCTGATTAATGGTTGCAAAAATTCCCTAGTACCACCTATAAGAGCAAACGTTATACCCTTATGTCCATAGCCAAAAGGCACCCACGTTTTTTTAGTCGCAAATGAAATGTTTTCAAACTTTCACGTAACATTTTAGTATCTTACGGGGCTATGCTATGACGCTTGCGATAACTTTTGTGCAGTGGAGGTCCTGTGAAAAATTTAAGCATATTTTTAATTTCAATCTTTTTGGCACCAGTTTGTTTTGCTTCAAATGCAAACAATGATTACAGAGAAGGCTTTCAAGATGGCTACGAAAGCGGCTACAAAGCTGGACTTTCGAAGTGTTCTGGTCGCAGCTTTTCTGAAGAAAAAATCAAATTGGAAGGCGAAAAAAAATCTAAATTCATGAACAGAAAATCGAATGAAATGATTTTCGTCAGCCGTTCAAAATAATTTCTAGACCCCGGCCTCGTTGACGTACGGAAAATGTACGGTTAAATTTTTTCTTACGGAAAATGTACGGAAAAACTTTTAACCAAGGAGAGGTTATGGGTCTGACAGAAAAACAACAAGGCGTTCTTGATTTTTTAAAATCCTACGAAAAAAAGCACGGGATCATTCCCACGCAAAGAGAAATTGCCAACCACTTTCAGTTTAAATCGGTTGGCACAGTCCAAGATTATCTCGTTTACCTGGAGAAGCACGGTCACATTCAACGTGCCCAACACGAAAAAAGAAATCTAATCATCAATCCCGGCGAGCGCACCCTCCCCGTTTTAGGTAAAGTCGCAGCAGGCGAACCCATCGAGCATTCGATGCATGATGAGTTCATTGAGGTTCCATCGACAATGATCAAACGTGGGCACAGACATTTTGCTTTGATGGTTAAAGGGGACTCGATGATCGACATCGGAATCGTCGAAGGCGATTTTGTGGTCATCCGCCAACAAGCGATCGCACAGAACAGCCAAATTGTCGTCGCGCAAATTAATAATGAGGCGGTTATCAAAAGATATTTTAAAAAGAAAGGCAAAGTCGAACTT
>CAYPZY010000052.1:0-11474 GCA_964415155.1 uncultured Bdellovibrionales bacterium | reverse complement strand
GTAATGGCATTTGCTTGTGCCGGCAGGTTTAGAGAATACATCGCCAAAATTCCACCTAGAAATGAAGCGATCGTTTCGCCCATTTGTGCGAAGAAAAATCGTTTTGCGACAAACGATGAACGATTAGACTTTTTATCCGCGTCTAACGTATCTAATGAATCATAAAGCAAAGCGACATCACAGCCGGAATACAGAGCCAAAGCAACGGCTACGAAAATTTCAAAGATGGCAAATTGCCAGAACGTTTTTCCAAAATTTAAAATGACGTAAGCGACACCATTAAAAAACCCCGCCGCCATTAAAATGTTTTTTCGCCCTAAAAGGTCTGACAGATAACCGGCCGGGACATCCAAGAGAATAAGACCTGCTCCAAAGATGGCCTGTAACTGATAAATTTCTTTGAGGCTCAAACCATATTGTTGCCAAAACGGGACAATAACTGGAATCACCACTAGAAAAGAAAAAAAGAGATTGTAGGCAAATATTTTAGGCAAGTTCGCCGAAATCTTTTCTGTTGAAGCGCTGATCATAGGAAAGTCCTTAGCAAAGCGGAAGTTTACAAATCCTTAGGCTTTGATTCAATAAATCTCTAGACATATTTGCACGTTGGCTCTAAAAATAATGATCAAAGGGGGCAGAATGATTTCGCAAGTATTGTGTTTGATCACTTCAGTTCTATTAACGGGTTTAGTTCATGCAGATGAAGGCATGTGGCCATATAACAACATTCCTAAAGACACGTTAAAGGCCAAATATGGCTTTGAACCGTCTCAGCAATGGCTTGATCATCTCATGAAATCTTCAGTGCGTTTTAATAGCGGCGGCTCTGGCTCTTTTATTTCAAGTGACGGTTTGGTTTTAACCAATCATCACGTTGCCTCTGATACGTTAAGTAAAATCTCTACTCCAGAGAACGACTATCACAAAAAAGGCTATCTGGCGAAAACTCTTAAAGAGGAAATCAAGGCCCATGACCTCGAACTAAATATGTTGGTGTCAATTGAGGATGTTACCAAAAAAGTGCAGGCATCAGTCACTGACAAGATGACTCCTGCTGAAGCCCATAAAGCTCGCCTCGCCATTATTGCCAAAATCGAAAGTGAATCGTTGGATAAAACTGGCCTTCGCAGCGATGTGGTCACTTTGTACCAGGGCGGCGCTTATCATCTTTATCGCTACAAAAAATACACTGATGTTCGCTTAGTTTTTGCTCCTGAAGTAGCAATCGCTTTCTTTGGTGGTGATCCCGACAACTTTGAATACCCTCGCTACGATTTGGATATGGCGATTTTTCGAGTTTATGAAAATGGAAAACCAGCAGTTATTGAAAACTACCTCAAATGGTCATCGCAGGATTTGCAACCTAATGATTTGGTTTTTGTCTCTGGCCATCCCGGCTCAACTGATCGACTTAACACATTGGCCGCACTCAAAACCTCGCGTGATAAGATTCTACCTTACGCTCTTGAAAGCCTGCGGTTTGTCGAAAAGGTGGCTTTGGATTTTGCCAAAACATCGCCGGAGCATGCTCGCCAAGGGACCTCACTTCTTTTCGGTGTGCAAAATTCTCGAAAAGTCATTGCCGGTCAATTAGAGGGTTTAAAAAATGGCGACGTTATCAAAGCCAAAGCCAAATATGAGAAGGAACTTAAAAGTAAAATCGCTGCCCGTCCTGATTTGAAAGCTAACCTGACGGCATGGAAGGAAATTGAAGGGGCTTTAAAAGACTATGAATCGGTAATGATTCCCTACTCTATGCTTGAGGGCAAACGCCAAAAAGGTGGATTTAACTCGACACTTTTCAAAATCGCAAGAACTCTAGTCCGTATGGTTGAAGAAAATAAGAAGGCCAATGAGGACAGACTACCGGAATTTAAAACCTCTGCTCGCGAATCATTAGAGCAGGAACTTTACTCGGCAGCCCCAATTTACAAGGATCTTGAAGAGTATGTTCTCACCCGCACGATTCAACGTGCCGTTGATAAACTTGGTAAAGAACATCCGGCAACGCAAATAATTTTAAATGGTAAAACGGCGGCGGAACGCGCGACAGAACTGACCCAAACCAAACTTTACGATGTAAAATTCCGCAAAGATTTGGCAGCGAAAGGTCAAGCTGGTATCGATCAGAGTAACGATCCGATGATAGTTTTCGCGAAAGCTCTTGATTCTGAAGCTCGTAAAATCAGAAAACAATTTGAAGACAAAGTAGAGAGCGTTGAAAAGGAATCGTATCCAAAAATTGCCCGCTCTATTTTTGCCCTTGAAGGAACTAAAGTGTATCCCGACGCCACTTTTACACTTCGCTTAGCGTTCGGCGTAGTCAAAGGTTATAAAGAAAAGGGTAAGGAACTTGCCCCATGGACCACTCTTGGTGGCGCCTTCGACCATGAAAAAGCTCACGACGGTAAAGAGCCATGGAAACTTCCTGAAACCTGGCATGCTAAGAAAAAAGATCTGGATTTAAAAACGCCTTTTAACTTTGTTTCCACAACCGACATTATCGGCGGTAACTCAGGAAGCCCAGTGGTAAATCGTCAAGGTGAACTTGTAGGGCTGATCTTTGACGGCAATATTTACTCGCTCATCTCCGACGTGTTTTATGAAGAAGTTTACAATCGCGCGATTTCAGTTGATGCGCGGGGAATGGTCGAAACGCTTCGTAAAATCTACGGCGCTAGTGACTTGGCCAACTCTTTGGGAAAGTAAGCGGGCGGTAGAGCTGCTGGCTCTCCGCCAACCGCCTGACACGGGGCTTCGCCACCAGTGAAAACTGGAAATGGTCTACCTTAATAAGCTGCCCAGGTGAGAGCGAGAATCTGTGGTTCATGACGCACAGATTATTCACCGGTGAAAATTTACTTATTAATCTTAAACTCTACCCGACGATTTTTCTGACGACCCTGGTAGTTACCATTATCCGCAATAGGCATGCTTTCGCCATAACCTTGCGCTTTAAGATTGGCCGCCTTCAACTTGGGGTAGGTTTTAATAAGATGATCGCGAACGGCATTTGCCCTACGCACACTGAGATTCATATTGTATTCATCGGAGCCGACAGAGTCAGTATGGCCTTCGATGGATAACGTATGCCGACCAATCACCATCAGATAATTGGCAAGCTCTCGTAGGATATCAAACGATACCTGATCCTTGATGCGATCGGAATCAAATTCAAAATTGATATCTAACACGACTTTGTCGTTAGTTTGAAATTTCTTAGCAACTTCCGTTTGCGCCGCCTGGAAAACGGGACCGAAAGCATAGTTAAGGCCCGAATAAACTCGCCAGTCAGGAGTTGCCGTTCCTGTTTGGATGGCAGTACCGCCACCAAAGTGCATTGCTAGATTACGATTGATATCGTACTTCAAACCTATCAGGGCCTCGGTAGCAGAGTGCGAACGATAGTCATCCTTAGAAGTATTTTGAGCAGGAAAAGTGGCAAAAATCTCGCCAATGAGCTTGGCATCGTATTTTTTTAAATACTTACTAATGGCCGCAGATGCAATGATTTGATTTTGAAATGGTTGAATGGGAACACCAGCCTGTGGCGTTCCTGGACTGCGTATTCGATAGCCGAGGTTTGCCCCTACGGCGATGCCACCGAACATTTTATCGGCGGCCACTTCGATATTGTAGGTGGGACCGGCCCCTTCGCCAGTATAAGGGTTGTTCTCAATGCGATTGAAATTCACCGAGCCTACCAAGGCAATACCGTGATCGCTAGCACCCGTAAGACGGTATTTTGTGTTTAAACGGATTTCCGTGTTACCGGTGTTTTCGTAGAAACCGCGATAGACACTGTTATCATCAAGTTTTTGGTACCAAATCTGGGGAAAGCTGATACCGATATCCCAGTCATTAGCGAGTCCATAACCGACGTTGATATCTGCACCCAATAACTGATCCTTAAATTTAGTGCGCGTGCCTTGCGAGTCTTCAAAAATGGGAAGCGTGTTGATTCCCAAATTTAGAAAGAAACCAATATTGAATATACCGGGGTCTAAGGTTTCCGAGGATTGTACCGTGACGAAATCAAGACCACTCGTTGTGGCATTGAAGTTTTGCGCGTCAGTGCCAATGATATTTGCGTTGGCGGTAAATGTGAGATGAAGGGCTGCGATAACAAGTAGGCGAATCATCCCTTAATTTTATGAACGTATTTGTAACTGAATCAAAGCAAATGCCGTGACCAAGCCAAAAAGCGGCCTTCAGTCTAGCTTCACGAAAAACTGCGAATGCGAAGAGCTAGTTTAAGTGCGCTTGAGAAGTTTCGACGTGAAGCTGGCTTATTGAATTCGACAATTAGAAGGTTGCGGAAAAAAGTAATCATCGCCTTCTGGTTTAAAGCTTTGCGACGATTTAAAGTGTAGGAAGATTTTGAACATGATTTACAGTCATCAATTTGACTTTCAAGGTCGCTTGAAACCGAACCCAAATTGTTGATGGTTTCTTCGAGTTGCGAGTTAGAAACTGACCCCGGGTCCTGGACCCCACGATGGGTCAGCTCAATTGCTGATTCCACCTGAGATCCAAAACCCATTAGCCAATTATCCCCTCTTTTCGAGGCGCCCATGGTACTGTGACCTGCGATCACTATTAAAATAAACAGCATGCGCGATAACATGCGTTTTCCCCCCCACATATTTTCGTCTCGAAAAGTGGGCCCATAATCTCCGTTTTGTTGCGTTTAGTCAACGTGTAGAGATTTCCGTGCAATTACTGCACGGAAATTTTCAGCGTTGATTTGAAAGTTGAAAATAAATTTTCACGCGCGGTTTTCTTTCAACAAAATCATTGGCTTGCGAATCAGTACTATTTACATAGCGATTCACGATCTGTGTTGAAGGATTTACAACCTGAAAAGAAAAACCGGCTTTTTCAACATTGGCAGTATCAAGCCAGCGATCTTTTTTCTTCGGCAGTTCATATTTGCTGTCGCTGAATTCAAAGACAGGAGCGTAGCTCACCACTTCTTTTTGTAAGTCGGCATCAGCAACCAATTTCTTGTCCTTAAGATCGACACGATAAGCGGCAAAGGGAGAAAAGCTCTCCGAACCTTTAGGTCTAAACGTAGAAAGGCCCGTCACCACATTAGTGCTATGACCGCCACGACCAAACGGTCTATCGATAGTTAAGTAGTTACCGTAGTCAAGGGGGTGAACCTGATTGATCATCTCACGTAAGTAAACAAGTGACTTTTCACCAAGCTTAAGATTTTTGAGCGCATCTCTGGCATCCTTGTCGGTACATTGCGCTTCGACACCTTCTAAATATTTGTAGAAGTCGGTGTGAGAAATACAGACAAACTCATCACGTTGTTTAGACACAAAGGACTTCAGTGGCTCGTCCTTTTCGGGGTCAAGGTAATAACCCTCCTCACCAAGCCATTCCTTTTGGCTCCAAGTGGCCGGCATGACCAGCTCTTTGGGGTTGGCGTTTAGAACTAAGAGATAGCCCTTACCGTCCTGGAGGGCAGGGTTATTGCTGACAGTATCGAAACGAGAGTTGTAGTACCAAACCAATACCCCAGGTTGATACTTTGCAGTTAAAACGCGGAGCTTTTCCAAACTGTTTTTTCCCTGATCAACAAAGAAACCGTGCGAGCCGGGAGAAATATTTTGGTCAAAGTTGTAGGCTTCACCTTGCGCTGTTTTTTGGTATTGGATCTCGGGGTCGCGGTACTCAAAAATGTAGAATTGGTTATGATCCAACATCTGAATTCCATCTTTTATGAGAACCCAGTCATCAAGTTTAGCGATTGATTCAAAGTCCTCTTTACTATCACCGAGGGCGACATTATCTAACAGTATCCCCATCTCGGTATAGCCAGGATCAGTGGTATAGCGAACTTCGAAATCAATTTCTTTGCCACGAAATTCACTGACATCATACTTTTTGCTGATCCAAACGGGCGTACGGCAAACTTCGAGTTTTGACTTGAACTCTTTTGCTTCTTCATCGCTAGCAGTTTTTCCGTAAACTTTTAAACGAAGTTCTTTAACCCGTGCCACTTCGCATTTCTTATTATCTTCGGCTAATGAATCCTTATCATTATCACCGGAAAGCAATTGCAAGCGTTCTTTTTCCACGCCGTTAATCAGAATATAACCCATGTCATAATCCTGATTGATCTTAATTTCTGGCTCGGTGGATTCAAAGGTAGTTCCGGTTTCAATGGAATAGGCAATATCAAAAGTTAATTCCGCCGGGCCCTCGTTTGGCACCTTAAACTTACGTTTGTAGGAGCGGCTGTTACTGTCGTAATGTGAACTGTAAGCAACCATATGCCCATGCTGAGAGTTCACGTCTAAAATCTTCTTCGCCTCCGGAGTTGGCGGCATTAAAGCGATGGCTGCACGATAAACCATTTCATCAGAGTTCGGAACTTGTGAAAGCACGTCATAAATATGTTCTTTTCCGTCGACCATTTCACTCGAATAGTCAGGACCATTATAGTGAGCGACGTCATCACGCAAAGTCGGGTCAGTAAAGTTCATTGACCCCAAGTAGGCCGAGGTAATATTTCCACCAGGCGCAATTATCTTGGGTGAAAGCCAACCGAGTGAAAGTCGGCTGTAAGTAGACATCTCTTGGGCGTGGTTATTGGCGGTCCCGCTCATCACTTCCCATGAGCCAGTCGAATTGTCTTTAGCTTTGGTCGCATAAACATCAGGTAAAGTTAAGCTGTGACCAAATTCGTGAATGAAGGTTGCAATGTCGGAATATTCAGACTGCATATTATAGTCTAAGGCGAAGACTTCGTCGGTTACTTTCAAGCCGTTAAGTGAGGGTCTTTGCAATCCTTCAATCGCGGGTCCTTTTTCTTGATAGTCGGGATCTTTTTTATCCAATTGGACTGCCGACCGGTGCGGCCATAAGCGATTAAAACATTCGACCGCTGCTGGTTTTCGCGGGCCCTCAGGATAACTTTTGCTGGAAGGCTTCTCCCCGTTAGGATCGAAAATTCTCTGACAAGAAGACTGTGGTTTCCCGGCGGTAATTAAGACCACGGCATCAATAAAACCATCTGGCTCATAGTGAACACCGTCACCGTCGTAGTCCCCCAAGTCCCACTGATCATATTCTTTCCACCAATCAGGATTGGACTGAGTTTGCATAACAGCTTTAAGTGCCTGCACCACGAGTTGCCCAGCAGCTTTATCATTGCTTCCGGGGATGGCCTCGCCATACTCAGCCAGATTTTTTTGAACCGTTACGACAGGGGTGATAGTACCCTCAACGTCGAACACACCGTAAGAGGAATGGCGGTAAAATGTTCTTAGACTCGAAGGACCAAGACCAAATAATAACTCAGGCGCCTTCGTCCAATAATCACCACGATCAAATTTTACATCTTGGAATTGCACAGGAATAACAAGAATTTTGTATTTCCCTTTAAGCGAATAGAGTTGCGTGTTGGCCTGCATGCTCTCAGCGAGCCGTGCCTGATTGGCCCGAAACAAACTATTTGCCATGCGTTTGCTATTTAGCTTTTCTTGCAGACTTTTAAGTTGTGCTTCCAGAGAAATTCTCTCAGGAGAATTCTCTGGCGCCGCATTTCGAAGTGCCGCGGTTTGCGCCTGAAGTTTTGCTAGCGAATCGAGTTTCTGATCGCGCTCGTTGTAGTTTTTGTTTTCACTACATGCTGACAAAAAAAAGATTGAAAGAAAAATACTGATGGTTTGCTTCATAGTGGTCCCCCTCCGCCAAAAAGCCTTCCTATAAATACAGGGAATTTTTCGGATATCTATTGTTGACATATCGCTTCATGTTCGATAGCAAATTTTTTATAGCCACAGCAAAACCGTCTTGTTACGTTTTTAGCAGTATTGATACCGTGAAAATTTTGCCAGAGGTTTAAAAGCCATGATCACTGTCATTTCAGGAACCGATCGCCATAACTCAAACACATTAAAAGTTGCGGAACTATGTTGTCGCCTTCTGCAAGCCAATAAAGAGGAATGCGAACTTTTAGACCTAACCAAACTGCCAGCCAATATTTTCAATGCGAAAAATTATGGTAACAAGTCTCCCGAAATGGAAAGATATCAGACGATGATTCTAAAAACTGATGGGATTTTGGTCGTCACACCTGAGTATAACGGCAGCTTTCCAGGGGCTCTAAAATACTTCATTGACCTACTGAAATTCCCCGAGAGCCTCTATCGTAAACCTTGCGCTTTTGTGGGTGTTTCTTCGGGAAGCTTTGGCGGCTTAAGGCCTGTCGAGCATTTGGAAATGGTTTTCAACTACCGCGAAGCTAACCTCTTTGGACAACGAGTTTTCATTGCTCGGGTGACCGAAAAGTTGAGCCCAGATGGTAAGGATATTACCGATGCTTTCGTCAAAGATCTTTTGGTTAAAATGATCTCTGGATTTAGTCAGTTCGTAAATAAATTGAAATGAACGCACTTTCCTATTACACGCCATTTCAGCATCTGCTCGTTCGCTGGTTAACATCGATTTATCTTTTTTCTCTTTTTGCCTTCTATTTTCCTTATATGCCAACGATTCGTCAGGGATTTAATCCCGACCTGGATACGGGTATCTTTAAGTTAAGCGCCCCTATCATTCGCGCTTTACTCGCGGTTAATTTTCCTCTCGATTTGTTTTTTGGAATTCTCTGCGCTTTATCGCTTTTGCTAGCCCTTAACTTTTTTCGTAAATCAATAGCCAGCTTTTTTTGCGCGATTTGGATCTCTGAATTTGCGTTAACGTCCCTGGCGAATAATCAGGCGACCTTTGTGATTCCCGCAATACTAATATTCATTGCCTACCCATCCTCTAAATCTTGGCGGCTTGTTTGGTTAGTTTTTCTTGCCACGCTGACTTTCTCAGTCGCCCAGACCTTTACCAGTGTCATTGACTTACTTCATTTCGGGCTGAAAGCCGACCCTAAAGACAGTCACCTCATTGGCGTATTGGTGAATTTAGGTTTTCTATTAACATTGCTAATCCGTGGACTAAGAGGATGGGGTTGGCTCGGCTTATTTATTTACAGCTTACTGCAAGTTTTTCTTTACGGCTTTCAGCAATACCCATTAACAATCACACTTTCTTGCCTGGTTATTTTTAATGGTCATTGGTTCACTTCGCCCGCCGATGAAAAAATTAGACCCATTGTCTTTTTTGACGGTATCTGTGGGTTCTGTAATCGCTTTGTTCAATTGTTAGTTAATGAAGATCCAGGTCAACATTTTTATTATGCACCACTACAAGGGGTAACCGCTAAAGATCTATTGTCCCGCGAAGATCAACTCAAAATGGCAAGTCTGGTTTTTTACTCTGAAGGAAAAAGTTACTATCGCTCCCGCGCCATCATTAAAATTTTTGAAGAAGTCGGCGGCATTTGGACTGTCGCCGTTTTCGCCCGCATTTTACCGCGACTATTTTTGGACAAACTTTACGATTTTGTAGCAGCGAATCGCTACCATTGGTTTGGCTCGATTACTTACTGCCAGGTTCCCGTACCAGAGCAACGCGAGTTATTTAAACCTTGAATGTCCAATAGGAACGTACTTAGAAAAAACCCCAAATTGTTGACTCTCATACAGGACAATTTCTTTTATTAAGACCTCGCCAAAATCTTTGCGGATCCACGGCGAAATTAAATCCTTGATACTTTTTTTATTTCTAAGGCGTGCAAGTGTCAGGTGTGGATAAAACTCTCTTTCTTCATCTGAAAACCCTATTGGCTTTAAGGAATCGACCAGTCCCGCACGCAAATTCATGAGTTCACGAGATCTTGCAACCCCAGCCCATAACACCCGAGTCTGGAATTCATCGGGAAAGCCGCCCAATTGCCGCAGGTGAATCGGAAACGCTTCCTGTGCAGCGCTAAACGCATCCGTGACTTTCTTTATCTCAGCAATCTTTTCGACAGGAGTATCACCTAAAAAAATGAGCGTAATGTGCCAGTTGTCTGGAGGTGACCAAATGATATTCAGCTCTTTGGCGTCGGCGCCCGTTCGTAACTTCTTAACAATGGGAAGTAGAGATTGTTTGAGAGCTTCATCGACGGATAAAGCCAAAAAAATTCTTTTAGTCATGTTAATATATTAAATAAGGCTGGCGCTGCTTCAACCACAGTTTTTCGTCAGCCATTAAACGCTTATCAAAATCTTGAATTGTGGCAGCGTCATTATCGACCCATGTCCTTAAAAAAGGACCACCGTTAATCACATCGATGGCAAGCTTATCGAGTTCGTATTCATAAGGAAAATTTCGCCAGATTTCATATTTGGGATAACATTGACGTAAGACTTTTAAAAACAAAGCGACCAACCGATAGGGTTTAAATTTTTTATGTTGGTAAAAAGGATCTTCAACATGAATTTGGATTCCTTCGCAGATCTTGCCTTTATGTTTGTGAAAAGTAGGCTCAAAGTAACAATGTCGGATCTTGCAACCTTCCAGCCATTTTGGCGCCAACGACTCCATTTCAAGAGCAATTGTTTTGGCGTTTATATCGGGCGCTCCGATAACTTCGAGAGGTCGTGTGGTGCCGCGTCCTTCTGACAAATGCGTTCCTTCTATTAGTACTGTTCCAGCGAAGGCCCGCGCCATCGACAAATTGGCGGCGTTGGGACTTGGATTTACCCAAGGTAAACCAGGCCAACCAAACCCGGGTTTTTTTTCAGGATTGTAGCCCTTCATCTTAATAATTTTAAGATCGACAGCCAATTTGAAATGATCTTTGAACCACAGCGCTGCTTCGGCAAGTGTAAACCCATGCCGAATAGGTAACGGTCCTGCACCGACGAAGCTTTCCCAACCGTTTTCGAGCAGAGTGCCTTCAACAGGTCGCCCCGCGGGATTTGGTCGATCTAAAATCCAAATGGACTTTTTTCTTTGTGCGCAAGCTTCCAACATGTAAAGCAAAGTCGTCAAAAAAGTATAGATACGAGTACCGACGTCTTGAAGATCGAACAACACAACGTCCACGGAGTCCATCATCGCATCAGTTGGACGGCGAACGCTTCCGTACAAACTATGAACAGGAATTTTTAAATGTGGATCTCGGTAATCCTCCGACTCCATCATATTATCTTGTTTCTCGCCACGCATACCGTGTTGGGGACCAAATGCCGCCACCAACTTTATCCCCTTAAGGGCGTGGAGCGCGTCCAAAGAATGAGTAAGAGAGCTGGTCATGGAAGCAGGATGCGCAACCACGGCAATCTTTCGCCCGCGAAGTTGTTTTTGCAATGCTGGCTCTTTTAATAATCTGTCGATACCAAGCTGGAAGGCCATACCAACATCATACACAAGGAAGGTGGACTATGCTACTTTTTCCTGATCTAGCAGTTTTACCAATTGCGCTTTCAGCAGCTCAAGCTCGTTGTCTAAGTAGGAGAAGATCTCCTTGGCCTGGTCCATCTTATTTTCGCGGCTGAGACTTTCTAAATCGTGAGCAGCAAGGCGTAAAGGTTCTACAAGAAAGTTGCTGATAGCGCCTTTCAACGAATGCG
>CAYPZY010000051.1:0-11494 GCA_964415155.1 uncultured Bdellovibrionales bacterium | reverse complement strand
GTATCAGATCGAAGTTGAATTCCAAAGGCGTTTTGGCTGATGGATGTGTCGCCTAGACCTTCAACTTCGATCTGATACTCATTTAGTCCATTAATGCTTTTTCGTGATAACACCAGCTTATTAGCAATTAACTGGGTTTTGTTTTTAGCTACTCGGTCGGGAATTTTTACTCCCAGTTCACGATCGCGGATAAAACGCATGCTGCCCAATACGGCGTCTTCTAGTTCAAGAGTGGAAGTATCAAATTTTATATCGACACTTACTCCGTGAAATGGTCTGGGGCGATCCGCATTTTTTACTGAACTAGTGGCTGTCATCACCACACTTTTTTGGGGTTTAAAAAATAGCGATACTCCTGAATTGCCGGCGGGAAAAGCGATGAACAGGTAAGGATCTTTGCTTGAGTCCATGTAAATATGTGCGGAAGTGCGGCCTTCACGGAAGAGGTGTTCTTCAATTCCAGGGAATTCTTTCTTTAGATAAACGTCAGTGGAACTCTTGCTAAAAAGGGCTGAACAAATGTTCACGGAACTCGCAGTCAGTGGGATCAAAAAAGTGAATAGCAAAGCTGATTTTATGAGGATTTTCATGATTTTTATCGCCAAGTGAGGATCATGTTTCTTATGTCTTTCGAAGAGTTTTTTCGCCGTGAGTTCCACTCTACTTCCGCGACGGAAGTAAAATCGTGTCAAGGTACTTGGCCCCCAATGCAATGGACTTGCCAAGGCATTCTCTTATAAGACGGATCTAAAATTGAAAAGTATAACGAAATTTGGCCCTTAGCTTGGTCGTGAGCGCAAATTTGGAGACGATGGAAGGCGTGTCGACGACTACTTTCGATTTAAGATCTCATCTAATTTTGCTAGAAACTGGGAACGCGATTTTTTATCCATTGGTGCGGGGCCGCCTGTATTCTGACCCATGTGCCTTAGATTTTGCATCAACTCGCGGTTTGCAACGGCGCTGCCGACGTTGTCTTCGGTAAATTCGAATCCTTTTGTGCCGAGCACCCACGCATTTTTTTTAATACAACGATCTGCCAGTAGGATATCGGCAGTGATAACGACATCCTTTGCAAGAACCTGTTCAACAATCCAGTCATCGGCGGCATCGAATCCCCCGCTGACGACGATCATTTCTAAAAGAGGATCGAGCGGAAGTTGCATGGCTTTATTGGCGACAACCTTGACTCTCATTTTGTGTCTTAAGGCTACCTTATAGGTTTCCTCTTTTACTGGACAGCCATCGCCGTCAACATAGATTATACGTGTTTTGATGAGTGCGAGTCCTTCCGTTTGGGACGAGAATAGCCACCATCATTTTTCTTTCCTTGAAAACCTTTTTTGTATTTGTTGTTGAATTCACGTTTGGCCAGGCGTCTTTCTCGGCGATTTAGATCTTGGCCTTCTTTTTTTTGCGGCTGCTCTTCCTGAAATTCCTTAGGACTGTAATTGGCACTGCGATAAGATTGGCGCTCGTCCCGCTCTTCGCGACGCTGACGAAAACGACCTTCGCCACGCTCTTCATTTTTTCGACCATAACGCTGGCCGCGACGTTCGCCTCTATTTTCATCTCTAACGTTACTCCTCCGATCACGTGAATTGCGGCGAACTTCTTCATGAGCTTGCTTTGCAGGACCTGGCATCTGCGTGGTCGATTTTTCGGTGAATAGCCAAGGGTACATTAAAGACAGGAAGCGTGCTGCAACTTCTTCGGGAGTCATTCCAGAAACAGTTTGGCGCCAGGTATCGTCCATTAACTCTAAGGCGCGTGGATGCGCGCTTTGGTCATTAAAGTGAGCAAGAAGTTTGGAAATCTTTTTGATACCTATCGATTTACGAGTAGGGACCACTCCTTCTGAGATTTTACTTTTGGTGAGGCGTTCAATTTTGTAAAGAATAGATCTATGGCTTGGCGTTACTAACGACATCGCGACGCCGGTTTTTCCACTACGTGCAGTTCTGCCAATTCGGTGAACGTAACTATCCAGCTCGCGAGGTAAAGAGTAATTGATAACGTGAGTAATGTCCTTAACATCGAGACCGCGAGAGGCCACATCAGTACAGACCAAGATTTTTACCCGACGCTCACGGAATTTGCGCATCGAGGCTTCGCGCGCCGCCTGGCTCATGTCGCCGTGGAGACAATCGACCTGATAACCGCGTTCATTCAAATAGCTGGTAAGATCTACGACTAAAGATTTCATTTGGCAAAAAACAACTCCGTAAAAGTCGTCGGCAGCATCAACCAATTTACACAAAATTTCCGGTTTATTCTTCTCTTGAGTCATGTAGTAGTACTGCTCAACAGTAGAGGACAACATCTCGGTGCGATTAACCTGTACAAACTCAGGGGAATTTAAAAAGCGATCGGCGACGTTGCGAACTTCTTTACTCATTGTTGCGGAGAAGAGCCAGAAACTACTTTTCTCGCGAGGAACTGTCTCTAAGATCGTCTCAATAGATTCACGAAAGCCCATCGAAATCATTTCGTCGGCTTCATCTAAAATGACGGTGTGGACATCAGCGAGTTTAAGGGTTCCTCTTTCAAGGTGGTCAATGACTCGTCCAGGAGTACCAACGACAACAGAAACACCACGTTTTAAACCTTGAAACTGCTCTGCGTAGCCAGAACCACCGTAAATGGGTAAGGCATGTATATTCATGTAACGACCCAAAAGCTTTACTTGTCCAGCCACTTGGAGTGTGAGTTCGCGAGTAGGGCATAAAATGATTGCCTGAACTCCACGTTGTTCGGGATTAATTCTTTCGAGCAGGGGTAATGTAAATGCGGCCGTTTTACCTGTGCCCGTTGCAGCTAAACCAATGAAATCAGTTTGTGAACCCAAGAGTTTGGGTAAAGCCTGGGCTTGGATCGGACTAGGCTTTTCATAACCTAATTCTTGAATAGCGCGTTTAAGGGAAGGGTTTAACGGAAGTGAATCAAAATTTTCCACGATAGTGTCCTCATTTTTTGGAACACGATTGATAACACATTCTCACCTGAAAGTGATGGAATAAGGCAGTTTTGTCATTTTTTTAGGTATTTACAGGTAAAAGATCTGCAGCAAGAACCAGATGGTGCTTGAGAACCCTTTTCCAACATGTGAAATTTCTATAGCAGGTGGCCTTTTAAAGACGCCCAAACCATTTGCTTCCATTACGACTCCCCGTTAACATCGATAAATGTCGGAGTTTTCAGAGCAGGCGCTGATTTTCATTACCTCATCAATTATTTTGGTGCCCCTGTTTCAGCGGCTGGGGTTCGGTTCTGTCCTCGGTTATCTCATTGCAGGAATTATTGTTGGCCCTTTCGGGCTTAAACTCATACACGATTCTGAAACCATCATTCACATAGCTGAGCTGGGTGTTGTTTTACTTCTTTTCTTGATCGGCCTCGAGATTCAACCGGCAAAATTATGGTCCATGCGTCGACAGTTGGTGGGTTTGGGTGGCATGCAGGTCATGCTTTGTTCGTTAGTGTTTATGGTAATTGGCTGGTTCGTGGGGTTGCCGCCTATTGCTGCATTAGTTATTGGTTTTGCATTGTCACTTTCATCGACGGCATTTGCGGTGCAAACGATGATAGAGAAAAACCAATTTAATACGGAATTTGGCCACGCCAGTTTTTCTATTTTATTGATGCAAGATCTTACAGCCATTCCTGCACTCGCGCTCATTCCCCTTCTAAGTCCAGCAGCGGCTCAGACTACCATTTCTCCTTTAAATGTTGTTTTACTTTTATCCTTACTTTTCGTAAGTCGTCATTTGGTGCGACCTATTTTTCGAATGATCGCACAAACACGCTCAAGAGAAGTTTTCACCGGATTTACATTGTTTATTGTACTGGGAGTTGCCGCTCTTATGCAAAAGGTGGGGTTGTCGGCAGCACTGGGGACGTTTATTTCTGGCGTGATGTTAGCTGACTCAGAATATCGCCATGAACTTGAGACCAACATTGAACCCTTTAAAAGTTTATTGATGGGATTGTTCTTTATCGCGGTCGGCATGGGAGTTAATCTTGACCTTCTGCTTGCCGACCCTTTGACGATGCTGTTACTGGCGATTGCCTATTTGGCAATTAAAGGTTCTGTTATTTATCTGTCAGGATCACTTTTTAAATTAGGCCATGAAAACTCGAAAATGATGGCACTCAACATCGCTCAGGGCGGTGAGTTTGCTTTTGTGATTTTAGGAATTGTAATGCGCCTTAATCTATCGGCGGAAACGCTGATCGCAAAACTCACTGCGGTTATTGTTCTTTCTATGGCGATAAATCCACTTTTTGTTTTAGTTAATGAGAAGCTGATGGCTGTGAAGAGTAAACACAAAAAGAAGGAATACGATAGTATCGATGATGAGTCTCCGGAGGTTATTGTTGCGGGCTTTGGCAGATTTGGCCAAATTTTCGGTCGCGTTTTACGAGCGCAGGGTATTGGATTTGTGGCGATTGATCACGACGCCAACCAGGTAGAACTAGTTAGAAGATTTGGCAGTAAACTTTACTATGGCGATGCTTCCCGCAAAGATTTATTGGAGTCAGCCGGCGCCGCCAAAGCTAAGTACTTTATTTTGGCGATCGACGATGTCGAGCAATCGCTCGCAACTGCAAAAGTTGTTCTGGCCAACTTCCCGAATTTGAAAGTTTTTGCTCGCGCAAGAAATCGTGGCCATGCTTTTGATTTAATGAGTCTGGGCATTAAGAATATAAAGCGAGAAATTTTTGATTCGAGTGTCTATTTTGTTCAGGATTTTTTGATCGATCGAGGTGTGGACAAACAGCGAGCACACGATATCATGGAGCGTTTTAAACGTCATGATGAGATCATGCTTGAAGAACAATTTAAAGTAAGAGATGACGACAAAATATTTATTAGCGTTTCCAAACAGGCCACCGCGCAACTTGAAAAGGTTCTTAGCGAAGATAGTACAAAATCCTATATTTCACGTTAGTTCTTCCATCGCTGCAATAGCTTCAGGTTTCGGTCGCATTATTAAATACAAAATAGCAATAAGAGTAAAAACTATGAGTGCTGTCAGCACTTCATTCAATTGTGCTTTGATTAGCATGGCAAGACATACCAGAGCGCCTGTTGCAGGGACAAAGTAAGGAATTTCAAGACTTCCTGCTATGCGTTCCTTTTTTTTAAGGACAATAAGCGCGATATTTACAACGACAAAGCAGCTAAGTAACAAGACACTGGTGGCTTTTGCTAACGAGGAAATATTTCCACTTAAAACCAAAATAACAAATAAAAGCCAAACAAGAGCCACAGAGGCGTGAGGAGTTTGCTTTGTAGAATGAATTTTAGTGAGGACTTTAGGCACGAGTCCTTGCTTTGACATTCCGTAGAGGAGTCTGGAGCCCATGATGAAGTTAAGAAGAGCTGTATTTGCAACTGCGAACATGGCGATTGCACTGAAGAGGGATATCGGAAACCAAGGTGCCGCTTTGACAACAACATCAACTAGCGGCTGCTGAGACTGGAATAAATCTTTGGGCGAAATTACAGACACTGCAACCAGACTTACTCCCATATAAATGAGTGAAGAAAAGCCAATTGCTAAAATCATGGCTTTTGGCATCGTCGACCTCGGATTCTCTACTTCTTCCGCTATATTTAACATATCTTCAAAACCAACAAATGAATAAAAAGGTAATAGGGCTCCCGACAGAACGATCGAAAATGAAAGCGTGCCACTTGGATTTGCTATCGAGGTAGTATCTAAATAGTTGACGTTGCCGAGATATGGGAGGCCGATGACCAATATCAGGAGGAGGCCGCTCACTTCAATAAACGTGAAAATGCTATTGGCAAAGAGTGATTCACTGATTCCCTGAAAGACAACGAAAGCGACCAGCAAAGAAAATCCAATAGCCACGATATTCACTGGTAGGGGTATAAGCATAGTGAAGTAACCTGCAAAAATCCGCGCCGCAGTTGCCATGGATGTGAGGCCCGAAGCTAAAATCATTAAGCCGATAACATAGGATACAAACCCACTATTGAAGGCGCGATAGGTGACATAGGCGGCACCTCCAGCACGAGGATACCGAGAGGCAATGCTCGCATAAGAGAGGGCAGTTAGACCCGCCGCAATCATACTTAGAAAAAAGGATAACCAAACCGCTGCGCCCATTTCACCTGCAGCTTTGCCGACTAATCCATAAATGCCGGAGCCTAAGATGTCGCCGATGCCATACAACACTAGGGAAAAAAGGCCCACAGTTCGTTTTAGTTTTGGTTTTGATGACTTTTGCAATTTCATAGCTTGAGATTAGATTACTATTGATATAGTGACAACATACATCGAATGAAACAGGCAACCGAGCAAATTTCCCGTTTGCGAAAACTTAGTAAATTTCTCGATTCCGAATTTGACGGTCCAATGGGATTTCGTTTTGGTTGGGATGGAATTTTCGGACTGATACCTTTCGTCGGTGATTTAGTTACCAATCTGTTATCACTTTTCATTTTATCGCAGGCGCTCGTTTTAGGTGCCTCGCCCTATGTGTTAGGTCGGATGGCCATCAACTTAGCCATTGAGAATCTTTTTGATATGGTACCAATCGTGGGAAATATTTTCGATTTCTTTTGGAAGGCTAACGAAAAGAACATGGATTTGTTAGAGAGGCACCTGCAGGATGCACATTCCACAAGTTTGAATTCTAAGTTTTTTTTGATTCTTATTGTTGTTGCTCTTTTGTCCTTTCTTGTGCTGTCTGCGCTAGTTACTTACTTTACAATTAAATGGGTTTATATTTGGTTAATGCAAAGTTAAGTTGACTCGTTTAACAGGCACGTCGCTCTGGTCATTGCAAGTTTCGCAAAATCAGTTAAAAACATATTTTGTTGAGAAGTGAGGAATTAAATGTTTTTTATTTGGTGCGCGTTTCTGTCCGTGGCGGTATTTGCTTCAACTTATCAATCGGAGGGACTAAAGTTTCAATTTGAATTGCTCACGCAACAGACGGATGTAATCTGGGGTTTTGATTTTTTATCTAGCGGCGAAATCCTGTTTACCGAAAGGCAGGGAAAACTAAAGCAACTCGATCTGAAAAGTAAAACAGTGAGCGAATTTAAGGGAGTTCCCAAGGTTTGGACACAAGGTCAGGGCGGACTGCTTGATGTGCGAGTAAAAGAAACAAAAGTCTTTTTAACTTTTTCGGAACCGATGCCAGATGGAACAGCAACCACAGCTTTGGGCTCTGCAGAAATAAAGGGTAAAGATTTGGTTAATTTTAGAAAGCTGTTTTCTGCCATTGCTTCGAACAGGAACGAAATTCATTTTGGTTCGCGCATCGAGTTTGATGATAACGGTCATGTCTTCATCACCGTAGGGGATCGCAATGATCGTCCTAAAGTACAAGACCTATCTTTTCACAACGGAAAGATTATTCGTCTCAATGAAGACGGTAGTGTTCCCTCTGATAACCCCTTTGTAACGAAAAAAAGTGCGAAGCCAGAAATTTGGTCGGTAGGTCATCGCAGTCCGCAAGGGTTAGCTATGCGTCCAGCGACCAAGGAATTGTGGATGGCTGAGATGGGCCCGCGTGGTGGAGACGAAGTAAACCTTATTTTGCCTGGCAAGAATTACGGGTGGCCAAATGTAACTTATGGCAGAGAGTACTACGGACCGAAAATTGGAGTCACTGCTAAGGATGGGACTGAACCTCCCATCATCTATTGGGTCCCTTCGATTTCGCCATCTGGAATAGCATTTTATACAGGTGATCGCTTTCCTAAGTGGAAAAATGACTTATTTTTGGGAACACTTAGTGGAATGCATTTACGGCGAGTTGTTTTGGACGGTAAGAAAGTAATTAAGCAAGAGGAGTTGTTAAGGGATTTGAATCTTCGCTTCCGTAATGTAAGAGCGGGGCCCGACGGTTACTTATACTTATCTACTGATGACGGTAAAATTGGCCGTCTTGTGCCGTTAGGAAACTAACTTCTGACGGATCTTTACAAACGACCACCAACTAAAAATCAACCCTTGGACCACGAGTATTGATCCACTGTAAAAAACCGCGTCGCTAATTCCGCGACTCCAATAGAATGCTTGGGCGAGCCGCACGCCATGAATCAACGGGAAGAACTCGGCAATTATACGAATCGGTTGAGCCATGCTCGATATTGGAAAAAATATTCCCGAAAGAAAATAAAGAGGAGCGATTATAAAAGAATAAACGGTCTGGAATTGGTTGATGTTCCTTACGTAAGCGGTAGCGAGAAGTCCCATAGCACCGCACGGAAGCGCGACTAAAAATCCAACAACTGCTAAAAAAGGAATAAAAGCAAGATTAGAAACGAGACCGAAGAGCGCTAGTACAATCGTCACGCCTAGACTCATTACTGCACCTTTCAAGCCGACCCAAAAAAGTTCACCAATAACAACTTCCGATACGCCGATCGGAGTGGTTAGCATTGCTTTAAAAACATTTTCAAAGGTCATTCGAACATAAAAACCATAACTTGATTCAAAAAAAGAAGTGAAGAGTGCTGTTGCAACCGTTAATCCGGGAGCGAGGAATTTCATATAGCTCATACCCTCAACGTTGGTGAGGTAAGATCCTAAACCAAGTCCTAGGGAAATCATTACGAGTGCCGGGTCAGCGAGGGTCGGAGAAATATTTGCGATAAAATCTTTTTTGTAAACGGTCCAATTCCTTCGCGTAATATGAAAGCAAAGCTCAATAGATTCACGCATCGACGGTTAACTCCTTACCAATGAGTTTCAAAAAAACGTCTTCAAGATTTGCCGGCCTGATTTGAACAGGTTCAATTTTATGACTTTTGTGAAGATCAGTCAGTTCATCCAATGTTTTTGTTCGCAAGTAGATGCCGGAGGAATCCTCAGTAATTGTGGAACTCTGGACGACTTGTTGGAGTCGCTGCTTATCTTCGAAACTAAATATTCCAATGTAACCCGGCGTATGGGTATCAATCATTTTTTGCGGTGAGCCCTCCCCCACCACTTGGCCGTGATTCATGATCACGAGCCGATCGCATAATACCTCTGCTTCGTGCATATAGTGTGTCGTCAGAAGTATCGTGGTTCCAGACTGTCTTAGTTCTTTTACTTTTCCCCATAAAAGATGTCTGACAGCTGGGTCTAAACCTGTTGTCGGTTCATCAAGAATGAGGAGTTCTGGTTTTCCTAAAAGTGCTCGCACAAAAACAAGACGACGTTTCATCCCTCCGGATAAAAATCGAATGGAATCATTCATTTTATGAGATAAGTTCATATACTCAAGAAGGTCTTTGATTCTTCTCTCGCGTTCACCGCGTGGTACACCAATGAAAGCTGAATAGAGCATCATGTTTTCAAAAACACTTAAACTCTCATCGAGTGCATTTTCTTGAGTAACGACCCCCATTCTCTTTTTGATCTCTCGGCTATGAGTGGATGGGTCCATTCCAAAAACACTAATTTCGCCAGAAGTTTTTAACACTTGCGCGTAGGTCATGCTAATAAAGGTGGATTTGCCCGCTCCATTTGGCCCCAGAAGACCAAAGCACTCACCCTGATTGATCTGTAAATCAATCTTATCCACTGCTTTAAAATCACCAAAAATCTTTGTGAGCGCCTTAGCGTTTATCAAGTTGGTACCTCGGTAAAGAAATTTGAACAGAGGGGCTGTGATCTTACAAGTTAAAAAAAGTTACGACGACCTTTTTCAAAAAGAATCAGTTTTGCAATACTCCAGGTTGGTAACTCATCACTTTTGAATGTATAAACCACGACCTCGTGGGCAATCCGTTTCGAATGTTTCATCGCCTGCAAATGCGCACCTTTGGTGGCAAAATTCTTTAGGTCTTCAGGAGTCTCCCAGGCGCTTAGAGTGAAATGCCAGTAGCCAAAACCCGTGCTTTTGGTTTTGATAAATCCCTTTTGTTTGCGCATCTGGAGTACAACTTTTAAACCAAGCCACGATAGTTCAAAAAAATGCCAGACACTTTTAAGTTTAATCCCAGTCACCGAAATCGTCATCTGTTGACATTATAGCATTGCGATCGGGATACTTGCAAAATGATTCAGTTAGTTCCAGCACATGTAGATTATGCTCTGCTTTGGTATAAGTGGCGGTCAGAGAAACAAGCTCGCAGGGACAATCCTTTGGGTGATGCCTCTATCGACGATTTAAAAAAGCGTATTGCTCGTTCATCCAGTAAGTTTGAAGATGCATTTTCATGTGAAGAGATTCTGCTTTTTGCATCTCATGGAAAAGAGATTGTTGGCTCCATTGCTTTGAAGAACGCGAGTTCTACTATGCTCTATGGAGAAATCGGTTACCACGTTGGCGAGTCGTTTAGTGGAAAAGGATTCGCAACCGAAATTGTTCGCCAATTTGCAAATTTGGTATTTGCGAAGACACCAATCAGGAAGCTCTATGCGTATGTCGCCGAGACTAACATCGCCTCTGCAAAAGTACTTGCGAAGGTCGGGTTCGCTCAAGAGGGTTTGCTTCGCCAACACTATTTGATTCTTGGAAAGCCCGTGAATCAGCAATTTTTTGGTTTGCTTCGCGGTGAAGTACTCAAACAAACGATCATTTGACTGCGAGTCTGATCGCCTTAGCCAACTTTTTGAATATGTCATCTTCGGCGTCGGTTTTACGGCGTGATAAGTAAATATCTTGTTTGTGGGTGCCGAGACCGCGGGGGTATTGATGAGCCACCAGCTGGTGTTTTGGTTTTACCGAATCATTGTGAAGGCGGGCAACGAAGGAAGGCAGGTAAGCCACCGCCAAATCCTTACGACAGATTTCGAGAGCGGATTCCATAAGCGTTACACGAAAATGAACATTACGGTGAATTTTGTCATCAGGCCAACCATCGAGTCCTTGCACTTTGTTAGGCGAACCAGAAAGGGGAGGGATAGGCACAACAAATGGAACTTTAGAAATGTCTTGGCCGTTCCATTGGGAAAGAAATTCTTTGGTACCAAAAATGGCCATGTCGAAATTGGCAATTTTATGGTGTTCAATTCCATTGGTGGGAATAGGAATGTAGGTAATGCCATAGTCGACGTGTTTATCGAGGAGGGCTTTTTCCATATCACCAGGCACTAGTTCGCGAATAATCATTTCGTTTTGAAGTGGGATATTGTCAAAGATTTCTCGTAAAAAGTAGGTTGTAAATACTTCGAATGAACCGATTCTTAAACCAAGCCTCCGATGGTCCTCAATCATTCCTTTTTTTAGTGATTCCAGACCGTCCAAAAGAGGTTTAGCTCTTGTTGCTAGTTCGCGACCCTCATCGGTGATTAAAATGCCACGTCCAGCAGGCACGAGGAGTGTGAAGCCGGCCTCATGTTCTAGTTGCTTAATAGCCTTAGAGAGCGCAGCAGGTGATAGATGTAAGTGTTCTGCAGCCTTACGGATGCTGCCGGTTTCGTTGAGGATTAGGAAATAGCGTAAGCGATTGCTGTCCATTAGTTAACATATAGTAACAAACATTCACTTTTTTTCAACATAATTAACCGCTAGA
>CAYPZY010000050.1:0-11501 GCA_964415155.1 uncultured Bdellovibrionales bacterium | reverse complement strand
CATATTGAAGTTCAAGTTTTCGGTGATACTAAGGGAAATGTTGTTCATCTTTTTGAACGTGAGTGTTCGATTCAAAGACGCCATCAAAAAATTGTCGAAGAATCGCCAAGTCCCTCGGTTCCCCCGCACGTTCGGCAAAAAATGGGAGATATTTCGGTAAAAGCCGCTAAAGCGATTAGCTATGTCGGTGCTGGTACATTTGAATTTATCTTCGACAACAACACTAAAGAATTTTTCTTTATGGAGATGAATACACGATTACAAGTGGAACATCCCGTGACGGAAATGGTGACTGGAATTGATCTTGTTCGTGAACAAATCATGGTTGCTCTCGGCAATCCTTTGAGTTTCAAACAAGAAGATATTGTGCAAAGTGGACACTCGATCGAGTGTCGAATTTACGCCGAGGATCCCGCGACGTTTATGCCAAGCCCTGGAACGATTCGCCGTTGCCGCAACCCCCAAGGCCCCTTCATTCGAGTGGATGGCTATGCTTATCCAGGATGTACCGTGCCGATGGATTACGATCCCTTAGTGGCAAAAATAACTTCCTGGGGACACACACGACAACAAGCTATTGAACGCATGAAACGCGCTCTGATTGAAACCAGCATGACTGGAATTAAAACAAACATTCCTCTTCATCGCGCAATACTCGGACACCCCGTTTTTATTGACGGCCATTACACAACTCAATTCGTAGAAAAAGAAGTTACCGTCAATATCGACAATTTCAAATTCGTCTCCGACGAAGTGTTTTTAATCGCGGCCGCTATTACCGCTTACAACGATCGCAAATCAAAAGACATTTCAAATCTTCAACTAACGACTCGTTGGCGTAATCTCGCACGCATTGAAAGCTTAAGGTAAGATATGTATTTTCAAGCTGAACAAAAGGGACTTAAATACGAAATTACCGTCAACGAATCACGCACCACCTGGAATATTGGTCTCCGCGCCGAAAATAAAGATTGGGTTCACTATCAAATCGCCAAATCAAGCTACATGGAAATGGACGATGCCGTCTCTTTCGTTTTCAACAACAGCTCTTACGTTCTTGATTGCGTTGGATCGGGAACAGACTACGTCGTTTATACCCGTGGTGCTTACCGCACGATTAAGATTTTTAACGATGAGATGCTCTTACATGAAAGTCTCAAACGTGATAGCGCCATGTCTGAAACCAACAAGCTGTCTGCTGGCATGCCCGGCAAGGTAACAAAAGTCATGGTTGAAGGCGGTCAAAAAGTGACTAAAGGAACGCCTCTTCTTGTTATTGAGGCAATGAAAATGGAAAATGAAATTCGCGCTTCACGAGAAGCAGTGATTGCCAAGGTCTTTGTAAAAGCTGGTGATGTTGTTGAATCGGGTGGCCCTTTAATTTCCTTTGAATCCGAATCCAAAAAATGAGCGAGAAGAAACAAAGAAAAGAAAAATTCTATAATTCGAGTTCTGTTGAATTGAAGGATTTTTATGATTCGCGCGATACCTCTTCACTAAATATCGATCAGGATCTCAACAAACCCGGAAAATATCCGTTTACCCGCGGCGTACAAGAGACAATGTATCGAGGAAAACTCTGGACCATGCGCCAATATGCCGGATTTGGTTCAGCAAAGGTGAGTAACGAGCGTTACAAAGTTTTACTTAAAAAAGGTCAGACGGGTTTAAGTGTTGCTTTCGATTTACCGACGCAAATGGGTTACGACTCGGATCATGTCATGGCAAGCGGTGAAGTCGGTAAAGTTGGTGTTGCGATCAGCTCCATCGAAGACATGGAGATTCTGTTAAAAGATATTCCTCTCGATAAAGTATCGACTTCAATGACGATCAACTCAACAGCGGGAATTTTACTTTCCTTTTATGCTGCCGTGGCACAGAAACGCAAAATTGATTTATCTAAAATCAGTGGCACAGTTCAAAATGATTTACTCAAAGAATATATCGCTCGCGGCACTTACATTTACCCGCCTAAACCATCGTTGCGGGTAATTACCGATATCATGGATTATTGCCGTGAAAATATCCCGCAATGGAATACGATCAGCATCTCTGGCTATCACATTCGCGAAGCTGGTAGTACGGCCGTTCAAGAAGTGGCCTTCACTCTCGCCAACGGAATCACTTATGTGCAGGCCGCGATTGATCGCGGTATCAACGTCGACGATTTCGCCAAACGTCTCAGTTTCTTTTTTAACGGTCACAATAATTTTTTCGAAGAAGTCGCAAAATTCCGAGCCGCTCGTCGGCTATGGGCAAAGATCATGAAAGAGCGCTTTCACGCTAAAGATGAGCGCTCCATGATGTTGCGTTTTCATACGCAAACTGCGGGCGTTACACTGACAGCGCAACAGCCTGAAAACAATATCGTGCGCGTGACTCTTCAGGCAATGTCAGCAGTTTTAGGGGGAACCCAAAGTCTGCATACCAATTCAATGGATGAAGCTCTGGGTTTACCAACTGAGAAGGCGGCATCCATTGCTCTTCGCACCCAACAAGTTATCGCGCACGAATCAGGTGCGGCCGATGTCATTGACCCACTCGCTGGCTCATACTATGTCGAATCTCTAACTAACGAAATTGAAAAGCGTGCCAAAGAATATATCGACAAAATAGATTCAATGGGTGGAGTCGTACGCTGTATCGAAACCGGATGGATTCAAAGAGAAATTCAAAATGCTGCCTACAAATACCAGCTCGACGTTGAAAAAAAAGATCAGGTTATCGTTGGCGTAAATGATTTTATCGAAGAAAACGAATCAACCGCGGCCACTTTTAAAATCGATACTAAGGCGGTTAAAGAACAGATTCAGCGTTTAAAGAAATTCAAAAAAGCTCGTAAAGATAAGCTTATTAAGGCCCATCTGGAAAAAATCACTAACGCCGCTCAAGGCGAAGACAATCTTATTCCACTTTATATCGATGCCGTAAAGGACAAGGTGACGTTGGGAGAAATCTCCGATGCTCTTCGCAAGGTTTTTGGACTTTATAAGGAAAGCATAACAATTTAAGAAACTTTTACTTGGCTTCACACATTTTGCGTCACTTCTTGCAATCCAACTCAAAATTAACAAAAAAGATCTCCTGATTTCAGCAGCTTAATGACTTTTAAGGGGCACGTTTATTGCTCTTAGGTGGCTTCTGATAAAACATTATGAAAAGTAGCTCACGTTTCTTCTTACTTTTACTTTTGCTTTTCTCGCCGCTAACGCACGCGGCACCACTCTGTAATGATTTATTCTGGAGCGAATTCAACGACGAAGGCTCCTTCTATAGCCCGACCAAAAAAATTAAAATGGTACTCAACAATTTTGATTTTGTTCCAAGAGTCATCAATAACAAAACTCCCATTGTTGAAGAAAAAATATACGATGCCATTGTCGTAGGATCAGGCCCAGCTGGCTTAACGACGACTCTAAAATTAGCGCGGGCGGGCGCTAACGTCTTAAATTTAGAAAAGCAAAAAACAATTGGTGGATTGGCTCAAGGGAAAGTGCGAAACGGCGAGCCCTATGCCACCGGCACTGCCTATTATTCTGGTCTCATCAAAGTTCAAGAGTGGTTGTTTAAAGTTTTAGGAATTAAAGACTATAAGGAAAGCGCCATCCATCACCCCAGCGACGCTTTGTATGTACGTAAAGGGATTGTCATGCCCGACGGCACTGAGAAGCGTCTTTTTATCGACTTTTGGGAAAACGATGAGGTGATCAGACAACTTCCCGCTTGTGTTGAACTCACCCGCTGGACGCACCGCTATCTCGACAAACTAGGAAAAATTCCTAATCAGCCACTTGAAGACGCAAAAAGCCCTTACGACAAGATGACCTATGAGCAGTTTTTGCATTCACAATTTGGCATCTTAAAAAGATATGTAAAAAGAAATCCCAAAGACAAAGATGCTAAGGCGCTCTTAACAAGAATTTACCAAGAAATTGAAAGTGGCGTTCTTGATCCTAAGATCACAGGCACAAATAAAGGTATAATGAATTTCATGATCAACTTTTATATGGATAACTATGGTCATTCTGCGAAAGGTGGTTATTCCAGCGAAGTCAATGCCTTGTCCTTTATGAACTTCATTCTCAGTGAAATGACCACTCGGTATACTTACCAAATGGGAACTCATGAAATTGCTCAAAAAACTTATGATGTCATAAAAAGACACGCGAACGCTGAGATACGTGTTGAATCTGAAGTAATTAGTATCGAAGAAAAACCAAACTATGTCGAGATAACCTATGCAAACAAAGGACAACGCTACATTGTTCGTGCAAAGACGTATGCATTTTCTGCACCTCTAACGATGGCACCAAAGCTTATCAAAGATTTCGATAAAATTGCGCCTCGCCAAAGTAAGATCATCGAAGGCTACATTAAGAATGAACAAGAAACTGACTATATCGTTATAAATCTTTTTATTAAAGGATTTCCTTACGCCGTACGTTTAGCTTACGATCTCTGGTTGGGCGATGATTACTTTTTTCCCGACAGACCACCTGATGTTATTTCTAGTGATTGGTTCACATACAAAGGTTTTACCGTTGAGCCTCCCCCCGATGCCAAAGTCGGCAAATTAGCGATCTACCAGCCACTGGGCAATAAATATAAATCCTTTCGTGGTTGCCGTAGTTGCTACATTCAGTTGATTGAAAGAAGTATCGCTTACGTCGAAGAGGTTTATAAAAACCTGGCCGCGGAAACCGGTGGTGAGCCAATTGAAATTTTATTTGCTGAGGCAACATTTTGGCCAAATTCCATTCTGAGTCCGCGAGTAAATCATTTTGCTAACACTAAAATTCTCGAAAAAGGCATTGGTGCTCGCGGCCACTTTAGTCAATCCGGTCTTGGCGCACCAGCGATTGAAGAATCGCAATATCGTGGTATCGTGACCGCTGACAGAATGATTAAAGAACTTGGCCTCCCCCCTGAAGAAGTACCCACAGAAGAACAACCCTTAAATTAAAAGCAAAGCCGTTTTTACACCTGTCAAATCTTAAGGCGGCTGTCGAACCTGTTTACAGTTTAAAACTCGTGGCGCCAGACCGATAGGCATCTAACGTGCACTACTGTTAGGTGGGGGTAAGTCAAATGAAGCAGTATCAAGTTAGTACAATTGGGTCGCTATTTGTTATCACTGTTCCTTTGCTTTTCCAAAACTGTTCCAAGGTAGATTTTAGCTCAAACAGTTTCAAACCAGATACAACAAACACTATTACCGGTACATTGACATCAGATGTCTCTGTTAAAATCACTAAAGCTCCCAAAGCTCTTGAAGCGCAAAACGCCGCCGCATTTGAGTTTGAAGGACAAGTTAGCGATGGCTCACCAATCAAAAAGTACAGTTGTAAAGTTGATGGCAAGGATATCGACCCCTGTACATCATCCTTGGCGCTATCAGCACTTGGCGATGGTAATCACAAATTCGAAGTCACTGCTTTTGATCAAAACGACAAGTCATCGGCACCGGCTTCTCACGACTGGATAGTCGATACGGTTGGCCCCATTGTAACAATTGTTTCAGGTCCCAAAAAAATTACGAATCAAAAAAATGCGACCCTTGTCTACACTATTAATGATGGTGTGGGTTCGGGAGTGGGATCGCTTAATTGCACGATCGATGGAGTTGCAATTTCAAATTGCGATTCCGTTACGCTGAAAAAAGATTTTATTAACCTTCCCGATGGTTCACGAATTTTCACCATTCAGGCTATAGATAAAGCGGGAAATAAATCTAACGTCGCAAAACATGACTGGCTGATTGATTCTGTGCTTCCCACTTTAGTATTCACCATGAAACCAGGAAATCTCTATAGCACAAAAAACATTAAATTCTCTTTCGAGGCAAAAGATGAAGGCAGTGGCGTAGAAGCGATCAAATGTAAAATTGATAATGGAACTTTGAAAGTCTGCACAACCAGCGACTTCTACACTTTAGATGATAACAAACACTCCTTCTACGCCGTGGCTTACGACTTTGCCGGCAATGAATCACTGCCTCTTACACACGACTTACAAGTAGATTCCAACCCGCCCACTGTCACCATCACAGACCACCCAAACGTTAACGCTAATTCTAAAGATGCCAAATTTGGCTTTGTCGGTAACGATGGAACCGGTAGCGGAATTTATAAATATCAGTGTAAACTGGATGCCACAGTTGACTACTCTGATTGTACTAGTCCAATCAATTATTCCAATCTAACAGAGGGCGATCACGACTTTTATGTTCTGGCGATTGATAACGCTAATCATGCCTCAACTCCAGCAACCTGGAAGTGGAAAGTCGACGTTACTCCTCCTAAAATTAACTTCACGAAAACGCCGTCAAACCCCACAACTGACATTACCGCACTTTTTCAATACACGATTTCAGAGAATGGAAGTGGCGTCGACACTTTTAAATGTACGCTTGATGGTAAAGATTATTCCTGTCCCACTTTAGGAATGGTTTCAATAACCAATTTATCCACAACAAACCATAGCTTTACAGTAACTGCGACCGACAAGTCTGGCAATCAGGGCAGTAGCACTTACAGTTGGGCAGTGCAAGGTTCGGCACCACCGCCTCTAGTGACTACTCCTGGCGTTGTTACTATATTGCTTGCGCTTGGTGATAAAGATAATTTGCCAAATCCTACTGTCGATCAAGTGTCTGCTCGAACCGTCGCCGAAAAAATGGTTCAGTATGCATCACCAGTGCAAAATCCGAAAGTACTCGTAGTTTTGGATAGCAACCACAATGGAGAATCACCTGATGATTTTCCGAACCTCTACAATAATTTGCTTATCAATTATAAACCTGATCATATGGAAGAGCCTGCAAGTGGTTTAACAGCTGCGCATATTGCTAACTACGATGTAGTTTGGTTAGTGAACCCGGGTTACGAGATGGGAAGTTTACAAACTAAAAATACCCTTAAAGCCTTCAAGGGCGGAGTCATTCTCTCGGGAGATGATATGACTCAAGGAAAAGGCTTCAACAACTCTGATTTGACGGGTCTTACCTATGTCGACAACGGCACCAACACTGTTTGTGGTGGAACTCAATATCAAATTGACGATAACGTTAATGCCGCCACTTACACTGTCACCCTTGACGGCGCAAAATTTCCAGATTTGGTCCCCAATCATGTCAGTTTCTCTTACGGTAACGACATTGATAATAGCACCGCACGCGCTGAGCTAGAAGTACTGGCGTACGCAAAGGCATCTCCAGGAGCCTGCACTGATAAGAGACCAGTTATCGCCCGTTATCCTAAAAAATAAAGCACCGTTGACCAGGGTGCTTTCTGGATCTATAAAGTCACTCCATGAGTGACAGTCAGTTCGTCTTCGACAAAAAAGTGAACTATACCGGTTCCGCCCGTGTTTATCAGCACGATATCAATGCCAACGCCGGCTTTGTGTCTCGGTTCTTAGCTTATCTGGTAGACGGGCTTTTTATTTTGCTATTGCTCTGCTTTGTTGAGGTATTTCTATTTTACTTTTTCATCCAGTACTCGGTCTTGAAATTTCACCATTTAGATTTTCTGGAATTGCTGGCGACACATGTGTCGTATTGGGGATTACCGGCACAGCTGATTAGTTTAATTTACTACTCTTATTTTTATCTTAATTTTGATTCTAGCCCCGGCAAAATGATTTTTGATTTAAAAGTTATCGATTTTCAAACCGGCTTAACCCTAAGCTGGTCTCAGATTTTTTTTCGCGAATTTATCGGCAAGTTTTTTTCTGCTTTGTTTTTTGGTCTTGGCTATCTTTTAGCCTTACTGAGAAGGGACGGTCGCGCTCTTCACGATTTAATAGCAAGCTCGCAAGTTATACGGGACGAATATTAGAATTTCGTTGCGGTTTTAAAAAATAACCCAATATCAAAATCGACATTTCATACAACAACATGAGTGGAACTAAAAGCATCAACATACTCATGATATCTGGTGGAGTTACAAGCGCCGAAACAACCGCCAAGAGAACTACAGCATAGCGGCGCTTTTCCCGCAGAAACTGCTGATCGATTATTCCCAGAATTCCTAAGATAACAAGGACAAGTGGAAGTTCAAATACAGCGCCAAACATCAATGTTGTTGAGGTAAAGAAAGACATATATTCATCAATGGTGATCATCGGCTTATCTGTCGTTCCACCAAAGCTAAGCAAAAATTTAAATGCCATTGGGAAAACCAAAAAATAAACAAAGGCCACACCTACAAAAAACTGAAACGATCCAAAAAGTATAAACACTAAACTGTATTTTTTTTCTTTAGCATACAGGCCTGGAGCTACAAATCGCCAAGCTTGATAGAGCCAAAATGGACAAGTCAAAATAACACCGGCGAAAATAGATACCTTGATATAAGCCGTAAACTTATCGGCAGGGTTTAGAAAAACAAAACCGCCATCTTGCAGGTAGGGAGCTATCGGCGCTCTGATTGCCTCGAAGATTTTGTCACAAAAATAAAAACTAAGACCACTGCCAATAGTAATGATCCACAAAGCATTGATGATTCGATTTCTCAACTCCGCAAGATGCGACGTTAGCGTTTCAGCGGCACTGTCATGTTCATCATCATGTTGCATGTCAGTACTCATTTATTCTCGTCTTCCTTTTTTACGGGAGGCGCGGGCGGCGGTTCCACCACTGGTGTTTGGGGAGGCGCTGAGGGCGGAGATACCTGATTCTCGTTGTTGGTTGTATTAACAATTTGCGCGCTAAAGTCGCGCGCCCAGGCATCAATCTTATTTTTATGCTGAAAGAAATCTCCCGAGATATCACCCATGGCGCGTTTAAGTTCGTTAATAAGCTTAGCCAACGCTCGTGCAACTTCAGGCAATTGTTTAGGTCCGATAAAAATCAAAGCGATGACAGCTACTACTAAAATTTCACCAAAACTTAAACCGAACATAGTCTTTAATTATACTGGCTTTTAACAAAATGTCTATTGTTTGGAATTCTTGGCATTAAGATCAGGCAGGGTTAGGCCTTTTTGAAGAATCTGATCTTTGGCGAGATCTGAACCGGTACGTAAATATTTTTCGTAGATTCTCAGCAAGTTAACATTATTATCGGCCTGGGATTTATTACTAATAAATGAAAGAACATCAACGAATACGATGAACTTACGCGAAATCTCCTCAAACATCTGAGCCTTGCTGTTTTCGCTAAAACATTGCGAAAGCGTCGAATACGCCGTTCCACCCATTTCAATGTAGTAGTCGATATCGACAATTTTTCTTTGCAGGGATTCACCAAAAAATCCGCTAATGTAAAGAGACGTATCTCCCAATTTTTGTAAAAGCTCTATCCTCGTTTTACGCTCTGCCGAGGCGGCTTTAAGATACATCTCCGCTAGGGTTTCTGTCGTCTTCTTTGAATTAACGTCGGTTTCAGAAAAGAGATTTTCTGTAAATACATAACGATTTAAAAGATCAACAAGATAATTTTTAACGGGAGGATTGGTAACAATGTGGCGAGTAGTAAGCGCATTATCTATCGCTTCTCGAAAGAAATCCTGAGAACTAGTTAAAAAATCAATTTCGACTTTACCGCTCACAAATCTTACCTCCCCGAAGAGAGAGTACCTATTTACTCTACGGCTCTAACTACCTATTATTTTAGCAATTTGCCGGTAATTTGTAAATTTTTGGAACGACTGGACCTTTTAGGAATATCTGTGGAGAAAAATCTCAAAATGGGAATAAGCAAAGGTTAGAGTAAATATAAAATTTGCTTTAATCCCATGGGTTCGATGAGCCAATCGCCACCGTGACTTTGTTTTGCTTAAAAATCTCCCCGGCCAGTCTTCTCACGTCTTCCGTCGAAACAGAATTAATGAAATCAGCGTATTTAAAAATCTCATCAGACGAGATACCGTAGAGTTCATTAAACAATATCGCTGAGGCAAAAGCGCTGTTTTTTTGAAGTTCTATGTCGTGTCGGCCTATCAAATTTTTCTTAGCCCGCTCCAACTCTTCTTCGCTTGGTTTTTGGGTGGCCAGCTTTTTAAATTCTACGTCTAGCATTTCAAGAGCTTTTTTGGATTTATCCGGTGAACAGCCAATGTAGGCGCCGAAGTACCCCGTTTCCAATCCCTCAAATTTTACAGGTGAAACACTGTAGGCTAAAGAAGCTTTATCTCTCAACTCCAAAAACAAGCGACCGCCCTGCCCAGCGAGAATAGATTGCATGATTTGTAGAACATATCTGTCGGGACTATTGATAGAATGCCCTCGGTAACCAACGACAATGTGCGTTTGCTCTTTTTGTAAATGTTCATAAACCGTTTTGTCTTGAACTAGCGGCGCAATGGGAAATTGATTTTTGGCAACACCTGATTTCAAAGCGCCAAGGCTTTCGTTAAATTTTTCGAGCCATAATTTCGGTTCAATGGCTCCTGACACAACCGCCATGACATTTCCGGCGGCTGCCATTTTTTTATAATGGTTAAGAACATCCTGTTTAGAAATACGGTCAACAGACTCCAAACTCCCCATCATGTCACGACCATAAGGATGGTCTTTAAAAATGTTTTCTAAAAAGGCTTTAAAAGCAATATGGGCAGGTTGATCCTTTTGGGTTTTAATGGCTTCTTTCATCACCAGCTTCTCGCGGTCAATGATATCGGCAGAAAAAGCGGGATTAATTAAAACATCACAGAATAAATCCAACCCTTCACGTTCGAAAGGATTTAATAGCGTGAGAGAGCCGCCAGCCGAGTTTCTTCCAGAGAAGCAACTGAAACGTGCAGCCATCGCTTCAACTTTGGAGTTTATTTGTTGTTCATTCAGTGAACTGGTTCCCGTTGGCCAGACTCGCGAAAGTAATTCGGTAAGCCCTTCCCGACCAAACTCTTCAAGGCGTAAGCCACCCAACATTGCCACTTTAGCGCTAATAACGGGTGTATCCTTGGTAACGCGGAAAATAACTTTACTACCATTATTTAAAGTATGTTGGGTGATTTGAATCGGTGCTGTCTGCAAAGATTTTTTAAATTTAACTGGCGGCGGCTTTAACCTACCCTTGGTGCTTTTGCTATTTTCTTTTTTTGGCTTTTCCTTACAAGCTTCACTGAAAGTTTTTTTGTAATCTTTAAGCCAATTTTTTACAGTCTTTTCGACTGCACCTTTATGCTCATTCGTAAGTATCGACACGCACATTTTTTTAGGGTCGAAATATTTTCGCGCGACTCGTAGTAAATCTTCCGCTTTCGTCGCATGAACCTTTTTAAGGTATTTCGGATAGTATTTAAAATCACCCAAGAAATATTCTAAATAACCCGCTTTGCGTGTAAGTCCATCGACAGTTTCAATATCATAATATTCATCAGATTCCAGTTGCGTTACGGCTCGCTTAATTTCCTCGCCACTCGGATAGCGTGACAGAATTTCTTTAAAAATCGGGAGAAGTTTTGCAAAGTAATCTTGAATATTTTCCTTATTAAGAGTTGCTACAACAATCGCTAGACCTGGATCCTTAAGAGTAAAGGTGCTCGAACCCACATAAT
>CAYPZY010000049.1:0-11504 GCA_964415155.1 uncultured Bdellovibrionales bacterium | reverse complement strand
CGGTGAGCCTTACACCCCCCAAATTAAAACTATGTTTGACCAAAGCGCCTTGCAAATCTTTGCCAACCACTTCTGTAGAGCCACCACCGACATCAATTACCCAAATTCCATCTTCGGAACCGCCGCCACCGCCGAGATAGGTCAGCTTAGCTTCGAGATCACCACTTATTATTTCCACAGGAATTGCTAACTTCTTGGTTATGGCGAAAAGAAGATTTTGATTCTTTGCATCCCGGGCAGCGCTGGTAGCCACGGCACCAACTCGATCAATCGAATATTTCTTTATTGTTTCACTAAATCTAGTTAAACAGTTTTCCGCTCTTTTGAGAGCGTCGATATGAAATTCTCCAGTTTCGAAAAGTTCCTGACCTAGGCGCACCACTTGCACTTCGTCATGCAAAACGCGAGTAACACGCGAACCATCAACCTCGGCAACCAGTAACAGAAAAGTGTTTGATCCTAAATCAAGAGCGGCAACTCGCAAAGTTAACCCTTCAACTTAGTTAACAATAATTTGTTAACGGAATCGGGATTAGCCTGGCCTTTGGACTCTTTCATCACCTGACCCACGAAAAAGCCAAATAACTTATCTTTACCACTGCGATATTGTTCTACTTGTCCAGCATTAGCAGCTAGAACTTTATCGATAATTGTCTCGATAGCACCGGTGTCGGTTATTTGTACCAAACCCTTTTCTTTGATGATCGTTTGCGGATCTTTGCCCGTGTTCCACATTTCCAAGAAAACAGTTTTGCCGATTTTACCAGAGATCGTGTTGTTATCGATGAGTTTGATCATCTCAGCCAAATTCTTACTGGAAATCGGGGAAGCTGTTATTTCTTGTTTAGAATCATTTAGCTGTCTCATCAATTCTGTCATGATCCAATTTGATGCGGCTTTTGCATTCTTACTTTCACGTGCCACTAATTCAAAATACTGCGACATTTCTTTTTCTTGCGTTAAAACAAAAGCGTCGTACTCTGGTAGACCATATTCTTTTTGATAGCGCTCCACTTTTTGCTGAGGAAGCTCAGGCATTTCACTTTTAATTTTAGTTACCGTCTCTTCCTTTAATGTGACTGGCAATAGATCGGGATCAGGAAAGTAGCGATAGTCATTGGCCTCTTCCTTACTTCGCATGGAAAAGGTTTTATTTTTATCCACATCCCAAAGCCTTGTCTCCTGAAGGATTGGTTCACCCGACTCAATACAATCAATTTGTCGTTGAATCTCATATTCAATCGCCTTTTCAACAAATCGAAAGGAATTAATATTTTTAATT
Organism: uncultured Bdellovibrionales bacterium; assembly: GCA_964415155.1. Lineage (GTDB taxonomy): Bacteria > Bdellovibrionota > Bdellovibrionia > Bdellovibrionales > SG-bin7 > CAYPZY01. The sequence continues at coordinate 10,222 of CAYPZY010000049.1, read as the reverse complement.
TCTACCTTGGTACCGAATTTCTTTTCGCCTTTACGCCGAACGCTCACGTTACAGTCACAACGAAGTGATCCCTCTTCAAGGTTGCCATCACAGACCTCAAGATAGCGAAGAATCTGTCGAACCGTACGGGCATATTCGGCGGCCTCTGCAGGGCTTCGAATATCGGGCTCCGAAACAATTTCCATCAGAGGAACCGAGCTTCGATTATAATTTATGAGTGAGTATTCGCCTTGGTGTTGCGATTTACCAGCATCTTCCTCTAAATGCGCGCGAGTGATTCCGATTCTACGTTTTTCTTTGTCGATATAGATTTCGACAAAGCCCTTTTCACAAATAGGTTCATCATATTGCGAAATTTGATAGCCTTTTGGTAAATCGGGGTAAAAATAATTCTTACGTGCAAATACCGATTTATTGCGAACTTGGCAATTAAGAGCAAAGCCAATTTTTACGCCAAATTCAATCGCGCTTTTGTTAACAACGGGTAGTGCGCCGGGCATTCCCGTACAAACTGGACAAGTGTTTTCATTGTCACCAGCACCAAATTTTGTTGAACAGCTACAAAACATTTTACTTTTGGTAAGAAGTTGCGCGTGAATTTCAAGACCGATTACAGGTTCAAAATCATTGTAAGACATCTGGATATCCCTTCGTCACCTTTAGGCTATCTTCTAAATACTGACCGACATTAAACAGCGCCTGTTCGTCAAATGGCTTTCCCATGATTTGCGCGCCAATTGGCAATTTATTTTTGCTGAAACCTACCGGGACACTAATTCCTGGTAACCCCGCCAGGTTTGCCGAAATTGTATAGATGTCGTTTAGGTACATAGTGAGAGGATCATTAATACGCTCACCTATTTTAAATGCCGGCGAAGTTGTCACCGGTGAAAATATCACATCACATTTCTTAAACGCGTCCATAAATTCTGATCGCAACAGGTTTCGCACTTGGCACGCCTTACGATAATAAGCATCATAGTAGCCACTGCTTAAAGCGTAGGTTCCTATCATAATACGTCGTTTGACTTCACTACCAAAACCGCTTCCCCGGGACTCTGTGTACAAAGTTTCCAAATTCATTTTGCCGCTATTGTCTTTGTGACGGTATCCAAAGCGAACACCGTCGTAGCGAGCAAGATTGCTCGAAGCTTCACTCGTACAAACCAAATAGTAAATCGCGACTGCATATTTACTCGAAGGTAAATCCACTTCGACAAACTGAGCACCACTCGCTTTAAGAGCGCCGATAGCGTTGTCGATGCTAATTTTGACCTCAGGATCTAATTTTTCGCTGAAGTATTCTCTCGGGAGGCCAATCTTAAGTCCTTTAATATTAGAATTAATTTGGTTGGCCCAGTTGGGAACTTTTTCCAACGAAGAAGTAGAATCTTTGGGATCGTGACCCGAAATAGACTCTAAAACAAGAGCCGCATCTTTTACTGTCCTCGTCATCGGACCCGCCTGATCAAGACTTGATGCAAACGCGACTATACCATAACGACTGACTCGCCCATAAGTAGGTTTTATTCCGACGATGCCGCAGAAATTTGAAGGTTGGCGAATAGAACCACCTGTATCAGTGCCAATCGCAGCAGTAGACATCTGCGCAGCCACCGCTGCAGCTGATCCACCACTTGATCCACCAGGCACATAATCAAGATTCCAAGGATTAAGGCACTGCCCAAATGCCGAGTTCTCAGTGCTGGAACCCATCGCAAATTCATCGCAGTTGGCTTTGCCAATTACAACCGCGCCCTCTTTTTTTAGGCGCTCCACGACAGTTGAAGAGTAGGGTGGAATATAATTAGCCAATATTTTTGAAGAAGCCGTGGTCAGCAGTCCCTCAGTACAAAGCATATCTTTAACTGCTATAGGAACACCAGCAAGTTTTCCTAATGGTTTTCCACTTTTTTTGTGATTATCGACCTGCTTTGCCTCATCCAACGCTTTATCATTCACAGTGATAAAAGCATTTATTTTTTCATCGTAATCAGTAATTCTCTGTAAGTAGGACTTAGTGACCTCTTCTGCAGAAAATTCACCTTTTTCTATACCGCTTTTAATTGCATCAATACCGAGACTATATAGCTTCATATCTATTTTCCTAAACTACCGGTGGTACTTTAAAAAGAGAGTTTTTTCGTTCGGGAGCGTTTGCCAAAATCTTTTCTGGTGAGGACGCGAAAGGATCTAATTGGTCCTCACGTTCTCTAAAAGTAATGGCTGTCGGTGTGATGAGCGGATCAATACCTTCGGTTTTTACTCCGCCCAGTTTATCGAAATGCTCAATAACCTTAGCCAGCTGATTGGTAAATACTTTCACCTCTTCCGCTGTCAACTTCAACTGCGCGAGTTCCGAAATTTCTCTCACTTTGTCTTCATTAATCACGTTACCCCCAAAAGGATTTTGATTTTACTTTCTAAATCCGCCTGTCACCACGTATTTTGCTCGGCGTTATAGTTGTCTGGTTGAGGCAGATCCGTTAAAAATACGGAGTGAAAAAAACAAAAAGTCCTGCAAAAGACAATATCGTTGAGAAAATCGCCGATCTTCGTCAAAAAATCAATGACTACGATTATCATTATCACGTTCTTGATCGCCCTCTCATCTCAGATCGCGAATATGACTCTTTGTACGGCGAATTGGCGCAAATAGAAAGCGAACACCCCGAGCTGGTGACGCCTACTTCGCCGACTCAAAGAGTAGGATCAGAGCCTTTAACAAAATTCGAGAAGATCGCTCACCGCATACCGATGCTGTCTCTTCAGAACTCTTATGATAGCGAAGATCTCGTGGCTTTTGATGAAAGAGTGAAGAAGCTTAAGGACTCCGATAAACCAACGACCTATTTCTGCGAGCCAAAGTTTGACGGTTTGGCCATAGAGTTAATTTATGAAAATGGCGAGCTGGTTTGCGCTCTGACTAGGGGAGATGGAGCCGTGGGCGAAAATGTCCTAGGCAACGTCAAAACCATCAAATCAATTCCCTTAACCTTAAAAACATCCAAACCACCCCGCTTACTTGAGGTGCGCGGTGAAATTATTTTTCTTAAAAAGGATTTCTTAGATTTTAACGAGCGCTTACAAGAAGCCGGAGAACTTACTTTTGCAAATCCACGTAATGCCGCCGCAGGGACCATTAGACAATTGGATCCCGCCATCACCGCCAGTCGCCCGCTGAAGCTATTTTCGTACGCAGTTGGTGCAACAGAGGGAATCTCCTTTGGCTCACAAACTGAAATTGAAACACATCTTAAAGAACTTGGTCTCCCTGCTCTCGAAGTTTCAGAAAAACCGATGGATGTGTTCATCGCCAATGCAAAAAAATATTTTAAGACAGGGGATCGCAAGATCATTGAAAAGCTCAGTCAACTACCTCCCCTCGCGGTGTGCGCCCACGGTATTAAAGAGGTTTTAGATTACTATGAATTTGTACGTTCAATTCGCCACAGTCTACCATTTGATATTGATGGCATCGTCGTAAAGGTAAATGATTTGAATTTGCAAGACACTCTTGGTTTTGTCGCAAGAAGCCCACGTTGGGCTGTCGCCGCTAAGTATGAACCTGAGCAAGCGGAGACGACGGTAGAAGACATAGCTGTGCAAGTGGGGCGAACGGGAGCTTTAACGCCGGTCGCGATAATGAAACCTGTAAAAGTAGGGGGAGTCACCATCACCCACGCCACGCTCCACAATCAGGAAGAAATTGATCGTAAAGATGTTCGAGTGCATGATCACGTTATTGTCCATCGCGCCGGCGACGTTATTCCCGAAGTCGTTTCTGTGATTGTTGAAAAACGACCAAAAAACTCTAAACGCTACTCGCTTCCTAACAAATGTCCTCGCTGTGACCATCCCGTCGTACAGGCCGAGGGCGAAGTAGTTTTACGTTGCGTGAATGCGCTTTGCCCCGCGCGCCTGCTTGAGTCGTTAAAACATTTTTCTGCTCGTAGAGCGATGAATATTGAAAAGCTAGGTGATCGACAAATTGAAACATTTGTTGAAAAGGGTTTCATCAAATCCTTCTCCGATATCTACCAGCTTAAAAAAGCAGATCTTCTCTCGCTAGAACGCCAAGGCGAAAAATCGGTAACAAATCTTCTGGAAAATATCGAGCGAAGTCGCAAAACGACTCTCAGTCGATTCATCTACGCTCTAGGCATTCGATTTGTTGGAGAACAAACCGCCAAAGATCTCGCCAATTATTTTGCGACCATGGAAGATCTTTTAGAGACCAATGAGGAGGAACTTCTCAAGATTGAAGGAATTGGTCCCAAACTAGCAAAAAGTATTCTCGATACAATTAAAGATAAAATCTTTGTAAAAGAAGTTAAAAAACTTCTCACTTTCATTTCCTATGAACAAAAGGCAAAACCGCTCAGCGAAAAACTCAATGGAAAGTCTTTTCTTATAACCGGAACGTTGCCGGTAAAACGTGACGATGCAAAGGATGTTATCGAAAAGAATGGCGGTAAAATTGTTTCGTCGGTATCGAAAAATTTAGATTACTTGATTGTTGGAGACGATCCGGGATCGAAATTGGAAAAGGCCAACGCCCTTGGTATTAAAATCTTAAGTTGGCCCGAGCTCAGTAAACTTTTAGATTAGAGATGATCGATAACGATATCTCTAGCCATAACGGTCTTACGACCATCAGCTTTCGCGCTGTCGATGCCGCGTTGGCAAAGTGCTCGAACCGCCTGACTTAAAATCGCTAATGTTTCAGCCGAGGTGTTACAACCACCTTGTTCTTTAATGAATTTTTTGACTTTACTCGCTACAACAAGAACATCTGAAGACATACGAAAGCCTCCTCTAAGCTGTTAATTTCAAACACAGTTTATTTTATGGTTTCAATTTTTACAAAATTATTTAAAGCTTATAGCTGATTGCGTTAAATTATTGAGGATTTTGTGCCCGTTTGTTTAACCTAGAAAATAACGGAAGTGCAGCACCGTCTTGAAACTTAAGCAGCTGGGCTTTTCTTGGCGAATCACTTTCACCTTCACGAAAAATCCAAACAAAAGTTTTTTGATCGATGGGTTGTCGACATTCCACATCGACAAAAGCGGGTGACCAGCAGCCAGAATTCAAATGCTCAACGGCGCCGATGATCTCATGACGAACGATATGAGTATGACCATAAACGACGCGATGAACTTTTGTGATTAAACTTGTAAGAGTCAAAACTCTTTCCTGGGGTTCCTTAAAACGGATCACATCAGAGTCGACAAAACTCGAATAAAAAATCAGTGGCGGCAAAAAAAGTATAGACGGCAATAAAAACCATACAATGGAGATAGGTATGATCGAATGAATGAGCAAATAGAGGTTAAACAAAAGATAAAAAGTGCCTAACAAAATGAGCGCCCGATCTAACCAGAGTTCGCGGGCGATTAACCAGGGACTTCGCGCTGCCGAAGGAATGAAAAGCTCGGAAAGTTGTCGAGTCATACCAGGCGTGGCGTTGGATCTGCGGGCAATGTCTTCGATGCGCTCTTCAAAAGTAAGGGGATCTCTTAAAGCTGGACGCAACTGATCCCCTATAGTTTGAACCAACGCCATGAATGAGCCCGACAACCAAGTCCAGACGATGAGTGGCTGGGCACGAACCATATAACGGAAGAAAAAGCGAATGTATTGCCAAAAACTCATAATGAAGTTGCTATCCACGTGCGGATTAAAAAAGCCCATTCCGTTGATAATGTAGCGAGTAGCCCAACTACCAAATGGCAGGCGCACTTCTTTGGCTCCGTGACACTGAACAAACGGGTTCACAGGATCTTCACAGCGACAATAGGGATCGTACTGATTGCCATGTTCGATAAGAGTATCTTGATTGCTAATATAAAACCATTCGGTAAAGCGCACCTGGTCTCTCTGTTGAAAGCTCGAGCAGATTTTTTTTAGTAGAATTTCTTGGACTTCGGGGAAGTGCAACTCAAGATCATGATTTCCAATAATAAAAACAGCACGATGCCCGCGATTTAAAAAACTTTTAAGTGCTGACACCCACACCGTATGGGTCGAGAGAATCGTCGCCATCTTTATCGCCGACTTTTCTTCTTGCGGATGCATGCCGCGATGAACTTCCATTTTGGTCAATCGAAACGGCGGTGCTTCGGGAATATTCATCACGCTATCAAAATCAAAGATATCACCATTGAGAATAAGTTCTATGGGCTTACCTCGAGACATTTCGTGGATCTTATCTAGGAAATCACTAAACACATCATCGAAAAAGAACTCTTTGGTCTTGTACTTCTTCCACAAGGGAAACTTCGGATTGACGATGTTTTCTTCGCACAAATGAAGATCGCTAATGACGGCGGTAAAATCGGCGTGACGAAAGTCGAGATCCATTCATAACCTTAATGGTGACTGCGCAAATCAATTATATTTACCATTGTCGGGTCTACGATAATAACATGACTATTAAAGTAAGATTTTCCGGCTTCCTTAGTAAGAATGGTATTTATTCCCAGAGAAAGGTTGAAGGTGAGTAAGCCGCCCGATCCACTGGTTTCATTTCTATTTACAATGCCGCCATTACGGTCGAAATAAATGGAGCTGCTTTCGTTGACGGGAGTTTTGCCATTCAGCAGAACGGTTTCAAGAGGAAGGTCCGCGATAATCAGCGCCGCCCCCTTCGCTTCATCCCAGGATTTTCCTGACGCCAACAACGCTCTGTTCAACCATGCCTTGTTGACCATCATCAAGGAGTGCTGAGCAGCCAATTCACCAACGACAGTTCTGCTAGACAGATAGTCGCTAGAGTGGCCCTCGATGTGAGTTAACATTTTTTCTTTCGCAAGTGATATCTTCTGGGATTCAAAAACATCGTAAACATCTTCAATACCTAAGACTTTCAGAACTCCACCAAATGCTTTTCGTAAATTAAAGATATCAGCGAATTTTATTTCCACTTCCTGAACATCGCTTGCCAAACTTAAATCGACCGGAGACACGTGACCAGCATCTGCGGGGAGGATCGCGCCATCTATATATTTTCCCGCAACGCTCGCACGAATTTGATAGAGACCCGCCTCTACACCAAGGTAAGCAAAAGTTCCGTTTTCACTCGTCACATTAAATTTACGATCGGGAATGAGCATGGAATTAAAATAGATGGGCGAAAGATTTTCATTACCCGCAAGCTCGACCTTGGCTCCAGCAATTGGTTTCCCGCTTGCCGTTACTTGTCCCCAAATCACGCCCTTATTTTTTAATTCTTTGAACGTCGCTTTCGCTGACGCCAATTCGACAAACGACTCCATCATTCGCGTTGGAAACAGCTTAACTTCCAAATTCTTGCCCGCACTGGCCAATGCAACGGTTGGCCAGTGACCTTCGGCTCGCGCTCGCACCATAACGACTGACTTAGCACCAATTTCGGGCAGAGAAAAAAATCCTTGTTCATCACTACTTAAGTTGGCGTCGATATCCTCCAGTGACACCTTAGCATCTTTGACGGGAACTTTATTGCCGTCATAGGAGTAGGCCGAAATCACCTGGCCGCGAATACCACTTGTAGTAGCCAGCACTTTTATTTTTATATTTTTGGTTTGTTCAGAGCCTTCGAGAGCGTAAATGCCCTCACCAATTACGGCATTATCATTATCTTTTAACTGAGCAACCAGCTGGCCTTTACGCTCATCGATGTCGATAAAGAATTGTCCCTCTTGAATTTTGATTTTTCCCTCGGTCACAACTTTACCATTCTTGACATGCGCGATGGTGAGCTTCTGTTCGCCACCAATAAACGCCACCCCAGATAATTCCACATTTCCGCTATAAGAATATTTTTTGGGCTTTTCACCTTTTAGTTTCGTCTCAGGTTCAGCTCTGGAAGAATCGGAACCAGTATTTCTTTCGGGTAAACCTTTGGATCCCACACGTCCATTGAGAGGATTCCAGACATTTTGAATGCTGGCCGCCGGTGCAAGAGTTTCTCTTTTAATACTGGCAACCAACGCGATTACTTCCGGATTGTTTTTTGAAAGTTGTGTTCCCTCGATGTTGACCGTTGTTGTTGCTATTGGTCGCTCAACAACATCGATTCTCTTACCGGCGCTTAGTTTTATGACTTCGATTTCCTTTTCATGTACAACGTCAGCCTGGAGATCTTCTACGGTTGAGGAATCTTCTTCATTTGAAACATCCTCTAGTGCCGCCATCGGTGGTGATGTTCTGTCGAGATTAATGTTGGTGCCAGATTCTAGTTGGATGCGATTAACCGAGATGGCACTTGGAAAAGCAAAAACCTGAAAAGACAACAAGCAAGCCATTGGATAAAGCAGTATCCGATTTAGCGAAATTTTTTTTGATGGCAAAGCCTGAGTATTTGCTGACAACTTAGCACACTCCATGTGCAAAATTTTAGATATCCATGAATATTCTACTTAGAAAGCCTTGAAATCGTCAATGACGTTGCGATTAGAGTTTTGTTTAAGATTTATCAGGATCTTAGCCGTGGTTTCAGCAATAATTTTTTTTGATTTATCTGTTATTCGAAAGCTAGTTGAATATCCAGACTGATTGGACTGCTTCTCCTCAACTAAGGCCTCAATATCCAGATCGTAGGGACGCTGTTCGCCTCTTATGGTTACAAAGACGGTTAGCCGCTGCAAATTATCGGCAAGTGGGTCCAGTGGTTTGCCATCCGTAGTTAAGTAGTCAGATTGGTAGTCACGGCGGTTATGACTAATCTTTTTGATCTTGCCGAGCGCTTTGTGGATAGCCTTGTCAATCTGCGCTAGAGGAAAGTTGAGATCACGCACTGTCGGTTCAGTCGCGCAGCCAAAACAGAAGACTAATAGCGCTAGAGAAAATCTATTCTTCATTTTCACTTCATCGGTTTTCCAGCGTCAGCTAAAAACTTTTCTAGACCTTTGTCTGTAAGTGGATGTTGTGTCAGTTGTTTGAGAACCGAAAATGGAATGGTTGAAACGTCGGCGCCGATCATTGCAGCGCGAACTAAGTGGACTGGACTGCGAATGCTGGCAACTAGGATTTCCGCCTTAAAACCATAATTTTTGTAGATTTGACGAATCTGACTTATAAGTTTCATGCCATCGTAGGCAATGTCATCAAGACGTCCAACAAATGGAGAAACCAGGTAAGCACCCGCCTTTGCAGCCATCAATGCTTGAAGTGCCGAGAAAACCAAAGTGACGTTGGTTCTTATTCCATCGGCCGCAAACTTCTTAACGGCTATTAACCCTTCTTCGGTCATTGGCACTTTGATCACCACATTGTCATGGATTTTTGCCAGCTCATAACCTTCTTTGAGCATTCCCTCTGACTCAAGACTTAAAACTTCGGCGGATATCGGTCCCTGAACAATGCGACAGATGTCTTTTATAACTTCGTGTTGCGGTCTACCTGTTTTAGCAATCAAACTGGGGTTGGTGGTAACGCCATCTAACCAACCTCTGTCATTTGCTAATTTAATTTCGTTTACATCTGCGCTGTCGATAAAAAATTTCATAACGTCCTCTACATGAATTAGAAATAAATATTCTGCCGATCAAAAATCAAGCAACTTCGAGCCTTGAGCGAAGAACCTTCCCCACTTTTTTTCAATATCATGAGATATATCAATTAATTTTTTTTGTAAAACAGGGTGTTGAAAATTCGGCATGATTTCGCACGCAGGTAGGAGGAGCTGAGGAAACAAATGCAACTTTGGGTGGGGGATTGTCGTCTGCGGCGTCATAATAATTTCCGAGGCGAAGGTAAGTAATATGATTTTGATGACCTCGTGCGTTGCCTCACTATGGATGCTCGTTTCAATATCTTTTAATTTTTGCCAAAGCTCAAAGACATCGTCATCAGTGGTTACCCGCAAAGCTGCCACTAAAGTTTCGCGACCACCTTCTCTGCCGCCCTTTTCAAACTCATCGATATAAATAGAGGAGGTTTTTTCGATGGCAACCACTTGCGAAATTTTTTGACAGGCAACATTGAGCCATTTTAATTCCTTGCCTGAATAATCAAGCAAGGACACTAACGCGGTATTCATTCTGTTATTTTAACCATGTCCTCAATGCAATAACGACCATTTTTTTTAAGTTTTAACCAAGCAGCGGCTTTAAGGGCTCCTTCTGCAAAAACTTTCCGATTAAGCGCCTCGTGTTTAATAGAAATAATTTCTTGTTGGCTGGCGGCGATGACTTCGTGAATTCCCAATACTCCACCGAGGCGAAGCGATATCGGT
>CAYPZY010000048.1:0-11723 GCA_964415155.1 uncultured Bdellovibrionales bacterium | reverse complement strand
CCAACGCGACCAGCTTTCATGTCTTTGATCAATTTAGACATCGCTTTGGTAGAACCTTGGTAAGTTAAAACAGGTGATGTTGTAGCATCAATGGTTTTGCCATCGTTATCCAAAATGGAGTTAAGCAGGTTGACAGCAACTTGCAAGCTCACGGAATTTTTTGAACGCGTGTTAATACCACCGGCAACAATTAACGATTCGCCACGAGCCGCCCATAAATCAGAAGCAAGTTTAGCGAGGATTTTACTATCAAAACCGAGACGGGCTGGAACATCCTGATAGCCTTCCAAGATTTTTTGCAAATCAGTATTGTTGGCGTAGGAAGATCTTTTGTTAACAACGACAAGTTCGTTCAAAAGTCCCATTGCCACGTCGAGAAGCTGATCAGCACTCACGGCTACTCTTGTGTCGGCATTACCACCGGTTAATGAATAAAGAGATTCAAAAACCACCAAGCGATTCATCAGTGGGCCAGCTTTGCGACCAGCACTATATTGCTTAGAAAATTCTACTGGCGACAAATAACTTCCTAAGAAGTCAGCGCCAAGACTGACAATGACCTTTGCTTTATCGAAACGGTAGCGAGGTAAAATGGGATTACCGTATGAAATTTCTTGCGCCTCGCGAACATCTTCGGCACCTAGCAAATCCCACTGTACATGTTCAGCGCCAAAAGTGCGGCAAAAACTATCGATAATTTCCTTAGTCGATGGTGATGCCACTGTCGACGTCAAAAGTCTTACACGGCCTTTTTTCAAGTGTGTGATAACTTCTTTATCAGCCTCGTCCCAACTGACACCTACGGAATCGCGATTGCTGCGCGTTTGATTTTGTAAATTACGTTTTGGGCCCTTTAAACGATCGGGATCATATAGACTTAAAGTCAATGCCTGCGCACGCGCTGACAGACCACCATCATTAATAGGATGATCGGGTAAGCCCTCAGCTTTAATGGGGCGACCCTCACGAGTTTTCATGATGAGACCAAAACCTTGACCACTATCATTCCAAGCAGACGCATAGTAATTAGCAATACCAGGAATGACTTCCATAGGACGCTTTACGTAAGGAACAATTTGATTGGCTGGACGACGGATACAAGCAGCTGAAGCCATCGCCACGCTAGCACCCATTAACTTTAAAAACTCGCGACGTCCCATTCCACCATCTTCCTGTAAGGGAGATGACATGAATTCTTTCTCGGCGATTTCTCTAAATTTGGGATCGTTATTGTATTGTTCTAAACTTTGCCAAAGCTTTTCAGAGTCGTTTTGTTCCATCATTATTCTAGCCTCTCTATCAATGATGACAAGTGGTACAGTTAGTTGGAGCGTTGTTGCGACGATGACAGTCCACACACCAGCCCATCGACAAATCGGAATGCTGTCTTACTTTTTTCATAGTCTCGACTGGCCCGTGACATTGCTGACAAGCAAAACCTTTGCGGATGTGTGGTTTGTGATTGAACATCACAAAGTCAGGAAGCAAATGCACTTTCTTCCAAGCAATAGCTTGTCCACTGTTATAGGCTTTAGAAATTTGTTGAATATTTGGTTTGTCAGCGGCCACAGTCAGGTGACAATTCATACATATATTAAGACTAGGCACCGTTGCATGCCGAGAAACACCAGCACTGATGTGGCAATAAGTGCAAGGAATTTTATTAGTTCCCGCATGCAGAGAATGATCAAATGGAATCGGCTGATCCGGGGCATACCCCTTATTATAGCCAATGCTCATCGGTAAGCTTTTTGGTCCTGATTCAGACTCACCTTGCCGGCATGAAATAATCGTTGTCGTTGTGAAAAATAAAAAAACTGCGAGGCTTAGCAGCTTGATGGATTTGTTTGAAACCATACACCTACCCTGTTGCTACATGCATGTTGTTATCAAATGGCGCTATCTCATTGTTAAATGCGTATTATGTCATTTTCAAGCTAAGTTATTAGTTTTTTAGAAAAAATCTTTTCGCGAGATTTTTGGGCGGTGGCGAGTTTGCTAAATGTTTAAACAAGTTTTGGTGGTTTGCTTTTTATGTGTGCAGGTTTAGTTGAAACCGCACTCCATCCCGGTGGCGAAGTACTTCGTGAATGAGGAGACCCACTTAAATCGAAAGAGTTCAAAGGAGGTTGTGGGTTTACTTTTATAGCTCGGTGAATGTTTCAAAAAAATTCTGAGAAAAACTGTCCGATTCAATGTGTTCGCTTTTGTGCAGCTCTACCAAATAAGGAAAACTAGCGGACATTAGCAACCAATGAGATTGGCGCCACTATCATCTCTTCTAAAGCGTAGATTAAGACGAAGTTACAACAGGTAACATGAAAAGTTTACATAGCGTCGTTATAGTGGGTTCAACCAAAACAAGGAGAAATTTATGAAAGCGAATTCATTGATAGTATTGACGCTACTCTTTATGGTCATTAAATCTTCCGCCAATATCATAAACGATATGAACAATGGACAATCGATTCACTTAAAACAATGTCTTAAGTTAGGTGAAGGGCTCATCGAGGCCACCGAGCGAAGTACGAAGGCGGGCGACGTAGACGATTTTGAAAGGGCGCTCGCAAACTTTCAAAGCAACTCGAACGACATAAGTGACAATATTGTGTATGTCGAGAAAGATCGCTCAACATTTTTATGTAGTTTAAGCGGTAGCCGCTCGAAATCTGAAATGTTAAAAAGCAGCTTCAGCGGTAGGGCGGAGATCACCTCCATTTGTATATCTCGAGTACAATCCTATTTTGAAGACCACGCTGCCAATTTATCAAAGGACATTGTGGAAAAAGTGACTGAATCTCTAGACAGCCTCAGAAAATCGCTACGAAGAACGCGAAAAGCGATCCCAGACGCCGTTGACAATTACTGTGGTAATTATACTCGCGGCGAAGCGACGTCGGCACCAATGTGTTGGGGATTCGCGCTAGCAAACGGTCAATGTTGGGGATTCGGTTTCTAACTCGAAAAAAGTTTACTTCAACACCACAACCCCATCGGTACTTTTCAGCGCGCCCACTGGCAATAATTTTCGTAGTTTTGAAAGTGTGGCGCGAACATGGGGAGAATGTTTTTCGGGTTTATAGTTAAGACCCCAAATCTGACTAAAGAAGTTTTCTTCACTGATTGGGCCTTTAAACAGGAGCGTAAGAATTTGTTGGAGTAGAGGCTTTGAAGATAATTCATAAGGTTTTCTTGAAGCTGACACCAATAACCACTGAGCGTTTGGTAAGAACGTCCAGCCCTCCCCATTCAACACTGAACTTTGCTCAGACGACGCTAAGGCCGACAAATCGCTACGACATTTATCCAACATTTCGTGATCATCAAGCCAGGCGGCCACTTGCAACGACTCTTGTAAATAGGCAAAAGCCGCCTTGGGTTCTGCCATATTTTTATAGAAGTGAAATTTGGCGCGCATTAAAGGTAATAAACGCAAAAGTTTTGCTTCGGACTGCTCAATGCCTTCAATCGTATTTTCCAAAAAGCAAATGTAGTTTTTCGCTTCTTCAAAGCGTTGTTGTTCAGAAAGTATTTTTATCAAATGGGCGGTCGCAATCACTCCCGATGGCGTATGAGGAATTAAATCTAAAAGCTGAATAGATTTCTTTAAACTCTCGATAGCTCCATCAACCTGACCCAAATCGTAGAGCGCGACACCCTTAAGCTGGAAGGCTGTCATCCACGTCGGCACTAAGGCCTCTGCACAGGAAAGAATTTTATCTAGCGTTTCGTTGCAACGCTCGTAAGATTTCACGAAATAGTAATAGCGAGCAGTTTCTAGAAAGAGCTCACATTCCTCAATCGCGTTCTCAGGGCGACAAGTATCAATGATTTCTTTCGCGGGACCTAGCTTGCGTTCCGCTAAAAGGTTGCGAATCGCCTCTAGTTGCGAAACAAACGAGCCTTCTTTAGTGATGGCGTGTAAGGTTTGCGCCAAATCTTTGCGACCTCTGAAAGTGCGTAAATAGTACGTAACAATCTCGGCAGATTCATTGGCCGTGTCGAGACTTAATGAGCCTTTGGACGAAATAATTTGTTCGGCTTCGAAATACTTTTTCATGGGTCCACCAACAATTGCGGGTGCATAAAAAGAGAAGGCTCAATTAAAAGTGCTGGACCACCACTCCCTTCACCACCAGCGTGGAAGAATCGCCCTTGAGAGCCCTCAACATAAATCTTTTCGTAAGACTTCTGCAGCTCCGGCTTGGTAGTCAGATTCCAAAAGCGCACGAGGCAGTCTCCCCGATCAATCTTTCCTGTCAGCCAATTTAATAGTGGTGATACACCCGACAGGATTTGGTCAATCGCCACGTCACATTTTTTCATCTTGATGGCGACGGAAAAAAATATTTCCGAGTAATATTGATCATGCAGATCTTTAAAAATAAGCTGATCGCCACCATCTTTTTGTCTTAAAAAAGCAAGCTCACCAAAGTAGGCCTCTTCGATTCTTTGCGAAAATCTTTTGTGAAAATCAAAATCGAAATTCACACCGATATTAAAAAGCTGAAACACATTTCTGAGTACCAACAGCTCCCTAAACTTTAATTGTTCTCCTTGCTGGAGCTGGAAATACCCTTGATGCCCAGGTATCTGATCAGGTTTCGGAACGAAATTCTCAAATTCGACTTTAGACCACCTGAGCATTACACCTAGCGTAGGAATCACAAGAAGTGATTTTAAAAATGACGTCGGTGCGAGTAAGAATGCAGTTTCCCCGCTATCTAGCCATTTTTCATTGCGAGTAAATTGTAAAGTGTACCAATTAGCTTGAGACTCATAGTAGAATTTTAGGTAATCAATTATTTCATTGTATTTTAATTTGCTATCCGCAGCCGCATTAACAATATCGATTAAGTCGCGAGGAAATCGATAAGTGTATTGATAAGCGTGAACAATCTCGTGGTAGACCCAACTAATCACGTCGTCATTTAGTTTTTCATAATCTACAAAAATGAGATGACTCATCGGTAAATAGAATGCGACTAAAGAATGACAGCCATGACCCTTTATACAATGCTTTTCGGGAACTTTTAACTCGGCACGAACTTCAGGAGTTAGACGTCGAATTCTATCCTCACTGACCAAATCATGCCAAACCATATACATGAGTCTAGGATAGTTTCCCATGCGTATGTCGATTTCTGCGTCTCGATTTAATATAAATACGCCGATCTTTTTCCAAATATTTTCTAAATCCTCCGCTGGAAGAACCGGAGCATTTTTCACGGAGAGAACGCTGCTTTCTTGGATTTGTAAGTCCACAACGCCCGCAAACCCTGCGAGTGAAAATGTGGTGAAAAGAAGGAAGAAAATAAGCCTGACCATAACCATAACAATTAGTGCAAATAGCATGGCGTATTTAGCTGATTTTAAAGCGGTTTGACTGTCTAACTTTTTGATAGCAGACACTAATTGGCAGTAAGAGTGTGCGAACAAACTCTTTGCAACGATTCTGGAAAAACTAGATCCTCCGCCGGCGGAGTC
This sequence comes from uncultured Bdellovibrionales bacterium, assembly GCA_964415155.1. Classification (GTDB taxonomy): domain Bacteria; phylum Bdellovibrionota; class Bdellovibrionia; order Bdellovibrionales; family SG-bin7; genus CAYPZY01. Next base: position 6,236 of record CAYPZY010000048.1, on the reverse strand, counting down.
CAAACTCCCCGGCGAAGCGTAAAAGATTACTTACGAAGAGCTTCTTTAACTTGCTCTACTTTTTCATCTTTCTTTTCATCAAAGCGATTGTAGATTTCCTTTAGTTTTTGCCAATAAGAATCTTTTTCATCGCCATAGCGTTGTTGAATCAAACCACCAATTGAAACCATGTCGCCTTTAGTTTGTTCAAGCTCATCGTCAGTGATTTTGCCCCAGGCTTTTCTTACTTCACCTTTGATTTCACGCCATTTTCCTTTGAGTGTATCTTCGTTCATCATTTCTTCCTCCCTTAATTAATAAAACGTTCCGACAAAAATTGTGGCAGATCGTTCTTGTTTAAAACTTTTTCGATCACAAAATTTTTAAGTTTAAAGTTATCAGCAAGTTTAACTTCAGAAGCTGACATTATTACCGCGGGAATTAAATTGGCATAGCGACCAGATTCAATAATAAGAGGATCTTTGTCCACGAACTCGTCAATTTTTGAGAGAATAACAGATCCTTCAAGACCGGGAATTTTTTGGTCGACAAGCACCATGTCGAATGATTTATCGCTCATCGTGAGAAGCGCCTCATAGGGATCGTTGACTACTTCACAAGAAAAATTTCTGCTAAAAGATTCGACTAGAATTTTTATGGCGTTCGCCATGTCGATATCATCGTCGACAATCAGAATCTTTTGTTGAAGGTTTGAGGCAAGCTGTAGGTGCGCCAGCTTTTTCTCAAATACTTTTTGTGAATGGTCCTCAATAAGCTTCAAAGCTGCTGACATATTTACTCCTTGTTGTTGTCAAATTGCGGGATCGTCCCTCAAATTTTTTTGTTCAAGTTAATATTCACAAATAGCAAGAGATGTACCGACCCGAGCTTAAAATTAAGTAGACGTGAGAGGCGGGACAAAAGTGATTGGGGTAAAATGTCTTCATTTATACCGGGGCATCATCTACCAAACTAAAGAGCCACAATGTTCGCATTGGCCAGCCGCTTGTGTTTTAAAATCATTTTTAATTTCAGTTATTTACAGAGGTTACAGAAGGTAACATGCAAAAAATTCGCGCCGCCAGTATATTAAGCAAATAATGAACCTTAAAGGAGATGGCCATGAAACATTTTTTAACTTTATTCACACTCTGTTTAATAATTGCCGGTTGCAAACCACCAAATGATCCCAAAGCATGGAGTCTTGAAAAATATGCTGACAGCATTTCGGTAGCCACCGGCCTTCCCGTTGTCATCAGAACAGATGATTACGATACTTGCATGAAAGCACAACTCAACAAGTTCCTAAAGGATATGATCAAACTTACAGACGAGCAAAAAGCAAACTTCATTAGTCGCCTGAAACAGAAGGTAAATACGATAGTTTTGCTTCCTCCCTCTTCGCGTTCGGGAAAAGTTTACGAAATTAGTCTCGATCTAAGCGGCGGAGAAGGATTACGCTCTTACGAACTTATAAACTCCATTCCAAATTATGTTTTTCAAGAAGGAAGAACACCTGAATTATCTAAGGTTACTTTGGGGGGCGACGGTCAGCTATCGTTGACGACGGAATTCCAACTCTACGTGAAAGAGACAGTTGTCGTGTATGCCTCGTCTCGCGATCGTTTAAGAGATTTAGCCGCAGCCAAGCCTAAAGATGCTGATGAGGCCATCAAGATCATGAAAACGATGAGTGGATTTCAAAGTAATTCAGAATTAAGTTGGCATAAATCAGAGAATATTTGCAACAGCCAATTGTCAATTCACGACGTATTAAGAGATCTGTAATCGCTATTCATACACTGGTGAGCCAGCCACGAGTGGTGTGAACTTACTTTTGGCTTACCTGCTGGAATGCTTGGTCAATTACTGCCGTATCGATGCCGACAAGCATTCCAATTTTTGCATCACGCTTGGGGTGAATAACGTAGACATTCACGGGAAGCCTCTGATGTAGTAGCCGAACCCCTAACTTGCCACCGCAAAAGCTTTTCGGCGCACCATCACCGCGTAAGTCACATACAAAAACTGCAGCGTCACAAAGCCAAGAACCCATTCAATACCACCGGCGCCAAAGCCGTAAGAATGAAGTCCAGCACCGAGAACATAGTTGACACCGTACCAGGCCATTATGACTAAAGAAAAACCAATGACAGCAAAGGCGTTCATGCCGAAATTTCTCAGCCAACCGCCAATGCGACCATGAAGAACTGCGAGATAACCCAAAAGCGCAATGAGTGCCCAAGTTTCTTTTGGATCCCATCCCCAAAATCTTCCCCATGAATAATCGGCCCAGATACCACCGAGAATTATTCCCGCCGCAAGCAACACCACACCAATTTGGATGGAGCGATAAATGGCGTTGGTAATATTGGCGATCACTTGCTTATTTTTATCTTCACCACGAATAAAATGAAATAGTCCGATATTTCCTAAACCTAGAGCTAAGAAAAATGCGGAGTAGCTTATAGAGATTGTCATGACATGAATAATCAACCAAAAGTTACTCACGAGAACGGGCTCGAGCGGTTGCAAACTAGGATCTAAAATCGTTGGCGCCAGATCTGCCAGAATTAAACAAAACACCGCAATGAGAGAGCCTCCAAAAAGGACAGCGGCTTGTCGATAAACAGTCCCAATGATCATAGAGAAGAGAATCGTCCCAAAGGAAACCCAGATTACTGATTCATACATGTTGGAAACTGGCGGACGACCGGTAATGTAAATGCGCAAGCCAAAACCCAGACAGTGCATAAAGAAACCAGCAAGCAGCAATCCCCATCCCGATTTATAAAGCCAGGGTCTCACTTTTGCGCCCATGACATAAAATAAAAAGAAAATCGCCGCTAACAAATAAAAAATCCAGCTCCACTTAAAAGGATGCAAGTCATTATAAGTGACTTCAACTTTCATGTCCCTTTCACTGGGATAAAGTTCGGGATTTTGTTGTTTGGCCGCCGCCATGAATGCCTTCACTTTTTCTTCAACATTACTCTTGTCAGAAGTAACCTTTCGCTCGTTAGAGGTCGCGGCGGTGTCTTTATTTTTAATTTCGTGACTTACCGATTGGACAAACTCTGATGCCATATCGGCAAAAAGATCGGTAAATTCCTTTGCGCTATTGAAAACCGAAAGCCACTGCGTACCTTCACCAGATTTTGGTGGAACCAAAGTAAACGCCTGACCACCAATAATCGCACGATAAAGATAGATTTGACCCTCCAATTTTTGAATGGATTGATAGTAGGGATTTAGTTTTTCTTTCATCGCCTCTTTTGATCTTAGCTTTTCAATTACTAAACGCAGGCGCGTGCTGTTAACCAGTTCATTCGGGGAAAAGAAATTCTCCATTTCCTCTAGCTTCAAATCCCGCTTAAGCTCGATGTTTTTTACAGAAATAAATCTCTTGTCATTCCAAAGCTCGGGAACCATGTACAAAGTTAAAATAATATCCGTTGCAGGCCGTTCTCCCAAAGTTCTTTTGCCGTGAAGAAGCTGGAGGGATTCTTGAGCGAAAGTATCAAACGGCTTTACGCGCCCACCATTTTGGATGGGTAGTAGCTTGATCGCTTCTCGCCCCGCCCATGCCGGAGTTTGCGCCAAAAATAGGAGGAAAAAAATAATTTTTCTCATGATACAAGTTCCTTCATTTTTTCACCCGTATTAAGCGAAGGTGAAGTTTTAGTTCCGAAGTAGTGTTTTTTAAAATAGAACATGATGATAATACCGAGAACTGTAAGAAATGATCCTAAATATTTAAGCCAGCGACCCGGATCACGATTCACCGACAAAACCGAAACGGTAGGCCGGCCCGTCGCAGGGTCTTCTTGAAAAGAGGCCTGATAAAACGTGAACCCTCGATGCTTTAGCGGTTCATTCATCGATATAGGTACTGTTCCTTCTTTATCGGAAACTGTGACTTGGCTTTTGTAGCTCGAAGCACGCATGGTTCCCTGATAGCGGCCAATTTGAAAATCATTGAGAGTTAAGGAAAACCCTAACTCTAAGCGCTTATTGCGAAAATCGACGACATAAACGACATCGTTATCAAAAAATTTTAAGAGCGCATTCAAAGACACCCATTGGCTTTGGCCATTAAAACTGACTTTAATCGCCTGATGCGTAAGGGGTGTTGGGTATTGCAAAGAAACTAACTTCACATTTTCTTCGGTGTGTGGATAAAGATTGAGTAGACGAAACTTTAATCCCATCCAACCCGTATCAAGTTCAGACCCGGCAGCAACCACTCCGCGTTTGACATTTTTTGGATCCTTGCTGGAATGAATTTCATATTTAAATTCCTCTTTTTCCCCTTGCGTGAAAAGAACAATTTCATTTTTGCTGGTAGGGTTGTAGTCACCCCTAACCAAAACAATTCGCGCCGGTCCTAAATCGGAATAAGCACCGCGAGCGTTGTCATTTTGAACGAGCCAATCGATCACATTAACAAATTGATTTTGAATTTGAAAGCGCACACCGGCGCCGCGTTTGGTCTCTTTACTGGCGACAAACTTTCGCTCTAAAAAGGCGTAGGGCTCATAATCTTCGACTAGCATATCCGACTTCGGTAGCGGAATTTTAATTTTATTTTTGCCTTTTGGTGGATTCAGAAAAAAGTCGACATCTTGTTGATAAACGCTTCTCCACATCTCTCCGTCGTTTGAGGCCCAGACCACCAGTTCTGTTTGATCAGTGATCACCCCGCGCTCAGTCTGTCCTATCGCAAGTGGCATGCTCGCGTCGAGGCCCCATTGCATGGTTACGAACGAGCCATAGAGCAGAATAATCAATCCAAAATGGGCAAAAACAAAACCTGTTTGGTGGCGTTTCCACGGCCAACGATCGACCAGAACCATTATCAAGACGAATACTAACAGACCAAGAGTAACCATCATGTAAGGCGATTTATAAACTAATTTTTGTGCGGTGAAAGTGTCATATTTAGATTCAATGATCGTGCCCGTAGCAGTTACGATTCCTAATAGAACAATTATTATCACGGCAAATTTCAACGATGAGCAGAAACGTACAAATTTTTTGAGTTTAGTTTTTTTCATCCTATATCCGGTAAGTTTTCTTTAATGTAGGAAAGAGCAGTCAGCACCTGTTGTTGCACCTTCGGGGATTTATTTTTGCTTAAGCTTTTACTTTCTTCGTCCATATAAAGCGCCCGATTCATCTCTACCTGAATGGTGTGGAAGCCAAACTGAGGTTGCCCGTAAGTCTGGGTGATTCGACCGCCGATATATGGCCAATTCACTTTGATGGTAAAACCGGCCTTTTCATAGGCGGCCACTACCAAGTCTAAAAAATCCTTCCTACTACTTTTTCCTTTAAAATCACTGATGACAATCTCAGCTCTCTTTTCTCCCGGGTCAACATGCAAAGCTTCTCCGACGGAGGGCATGCTGTGAGCATCGATGTGGAAAACGTCTTGCGCACCTTGCTTTTTAAAGGATTCTCCCATTTTTTTGATTTCTGCGTGGAAAGGCTCAAAATACTTAGATGTCAGCTTTCTGTGAAGGTCCATAGTTAAAGGCTGAGAAATTAGGCGATTGCCTTTAGTGGTAATTGACCAGTGATAGCCTTTAGGATGGGTACCTGCTGGATTATCACTGCCAATAACAGAGTCCTTATCGATATCATCTGGCCAGCGGTTAAGATCAACAACATAACGATGAATCTTGGCGACTACCGCTGGTAACTTAAGCTTTTCAATGGCAGGAGTGTAGAGCATGTCGACGTAGCGATCAGAATCGCAAAACAAAATTGGTTCCGGCAGTTCCCTTAACCACGAGGCCTCTTCGGGAACAGTTTCGCCTGCGTGAGGAATTGAAATAAACAAAGGTTTCGCCATTTGTCTCCTTTTCAAACAATCCTAGCAATGTTAACCTTTAAGACAATGAAAATATATACCAAAACAGGCGATACAGGAAAGACGAGCTTGGTCAGCGGCAAGCGCGTTGAGAAATTTCATTTACGCATCGAATGCTATGGAACTGTTGATGAACTAAATTCTGCGCTCGGAATAGTTTGTGCTCATTTGCCAAGCAACGAAAACGAAAAGGATTTCATTCTTAAAATACAGAATCAGTTGTTTAACTTGGGCGCCTTACTTGCCTGCGACAACCTCAAAATCTATCAAAGACTTCCCAAAATATTTGCGGCCGATATTGAAGCGCTCGAAAAGCGTATCGACAAATACAATGAAACTTTGCCAGAACTAAAAAATTTCATTTTGCCCGGTGGTAGCGCCG
>CAYPZY010000047.1:0-11724 GCA_964415155.1 uncultured Bdellovibrionales bacterium | reverse complement strand
TTTAGGACTTTTAGCAAGGAAAATGGGTTAATTATACTAAGACGTTGTTAAGATCGTGTTGCGAGAGTGGATTCGCGTTTCATTCCGAAACCAGGCTTTTCAAGAAGTGCAAAACCACAGGTATGGAGTGCCCTTTTGAGATTTCCATTGGAGGCGTAAGTCGCAAAGACGCATGTCTGCGAACAAGAATGAGACATGAATTCCGTCAACCATTTTTCCTGCCAAAGCGTGGGATTGGCAGAACTGCTATAGGGATCGTAACAAATAAGAGAGTGTTTGGTGGAAACAAGTTGTAATTCGAGTTCACGATGAATTTTCCAACGCTCTTTCAGGTAAAGGTCTTGCGCAGACTCTTTAATGCCGGAAACTTGTAAATCTGCGGCCAAGCGCTGGCAGATTTTCTCATAAATGGGATTGAATTTACTTTCTTCATTTCTTAGCCAAGCCAAAAATGCCAATCTATACTCGTCATTGTTTTCAAATGACGTTATCTGCAAACTTTTAGTTTTCTCTTTTAGTGAATAGGCAATGACCATCAATTCTATATAACCCAGTCCAAGTCCAACTACCATGACACTAGCAGGAAGCTCCTGCTGCACAATACGTAAAAAAGCTTCACCGTAGATGTATTTGGTTTCGCTATAAGCGCCCTCTTTAGCATGCATAGCTTGACCGCTTGCGGGGTCGCAAAGGGTAATACTACCGTCAGAAGTTTCAAATAGAGTTGGCAAATTGAGCTCCGATGAATTAAGTTGCCGCTATGTTGTGGCAAGATAAACCTTATTTTCCAATAAGTCAGTATTATCAAAAGCGCTTTGGTGAAAAAATCTATAAATTGCCGGTTACTATCGTCGATTCATGTCCCAATCGCGAAGGTTTAAAAGGAATGCAGACCTGTGTTTTTTGTGATGAATGGGGGTCAGCTGCCCGCTCGCAAATGCAAAATAAACCTCTTACGATGCAAATCGAGGAATGCCGACAGATTATTCGTAAGAATTACAAGGCTAATAAATTTTTAGTTTATTTCCAGGCCTACACTAATTCTTTCGCAAAAATTAATTATATCGAGAATTGCTTTGAAGAAGCTCTGGCGCAAAATGATGTCGTTGGTTTAGTGGTAGGTACACGGCCTGATTGTATTTCACCGGCCCTTCTTCGTCTGTGGCAGAAATATTCTGAAAGAACTTATCTGGCGATTGAATTGGGCGTTCAGAGTTTTGTTGACGACCATCTTCACTTTTTACGGCGTGGACATAAGAACGATCAAACTATTCGAGCATTTGAAACTCTCAGTGCCATCCCAACCATCGACTTGGGCATACATCTTATTTTTGGAATTCCTCATGAAACTGATGATCACATTCGTGCTGCTGCTCGCATGGTGAATTCCTATCGAATTAGTAATGTAAAGTTGCATAATCTCCATGTTTTAAAGAATACTCCGCTGGAACAGATGTACCTCAAGGGTGAGTTTGTACCGATCTCAATTGAGGAGTATTCACAGCGCGTTTCGGAGTTTTTAAGAGTGTTGTCTCCAGAAGTATCGGTTCATAGGCTAGGTGCCGTCGCTTCGCGCTGGGATGAGTTAGTGGCGCCCGAGTGGACTAAACATAAGCTTAAAACGGTTCAACATATCATCAGCTATCTAAAAGCGAATCACATTCATCAGGGCCAAGAATTTCTTGCACTCTAATCTCGTTAGATTTCTTTTCAAATTTCTCGAGGCTAACTAAAGACCCTCGTAAAAACTCTTTAGGCTTTCCATCCTTATGAAGCCAGGCTAAAAACTCTCTCTCGGTACCTCGACACACCATTTGTTTGGATTTACCTTTTTCCTCCTGAAGATCACCGGTTAAGCGAGCAAGATCAGCTAATTTCGAAGGTGGGCTTCTGCGGCTGGCGACTAAATACGAAAAGGTGAGCGTGTTATTTTTTATTGGTAGGTGTTTTTCAATTTCACGAAACCATTGCGGCGCTTGCCAAAGACTGCGATGATGACACCAGTCCGATTTGGAATGAACTTCAAGAGGACAAGAATTTTGATGAGTACAAGGCGCCCAAAGCTTATAACCGGCAGCGATCAAGTTTTTTCGTGTTGTTAGCAGTTCACGTCCTGTGCGACTATCAGAGGGTTCAATGATGATTATGTTTTCAAACTTGGTAAGCCACGAGGGGAGGCTCTGTAACTCTAAAAGTGAATAGCAGAGAAAAATTGAATCTGCGGTTGTTTCACTTAAACTTTGCCGCCAATCAATGTTTTTGGGGTCGCCAGCCAATTTCACAAACGTTTCCCGACAAGGACGATGAGATTCAATACACAATCCTTCTAGAGGATTGGGCATGTTATCAAGAAGTGCTAAAGTCATAGTCCCAAGACCGCTGCCAAAATCCACGAATTTGATTTTTTCATCGTCCGCAAAAAACTTCAGCTTTTTGATTTGCTCTATGACAGCAGCGGCTCGCATGTAATTTAAAGGAAAGAAATAACAAAGTTGTGCTATCAATGTGGAATCGTCTTGCCACGGTGTTGGCGACCTCCGCTGATCAATGTAAAAGTCAGAGAGTTTTAAAATGGACTTAGCAATTTTTTGCCGATCGCTGAGAGAAAGACCATTTTTTTGCAGAAGTTTATTGATGATAACTTCGTATTTTTGTGGAAAGGTCATAGCTAAGTTATACAGCAATTTGCAATTATGTCCATTTTGCACTAGGATTTAGTGAGCAAAAAGGGGGATTTAATGTTTGGAATCATTGGTGGAACTGGTTTTGAAAAAATCGAGGGCTTCGAAATTATTGAAAATCTCGATCGCGAAACTCCTTTTGGTTTGGCCTCGTCTTATTTTAAAAGAGTTCGCATCGGTAATGAAGAGTGTCTCTACATTTCTCGTCACGGTGAACACCACGAACACCTACCAACTGAAGTTAATTACCGCGCCAATATTTTTGCTTTAAAGCGCTGGGGTGCCAGCCGCATCATTGCCTTCTCAGCAGTCGGTAGTTTAGAGCAAGAATGCAAGCCTGGAGACGTAGCGATTATTAGTCAGTACATTGATCGCACGAAAGGTGTGAGACCACATACGTTTTGTGGAGAGGGAATTATCGGTCACGTATCACTTGCTCACCCGGTATGTTCAGCTCTCAGTCAGGTAGTACGTGATCATCAGCCGTCTTGTGACTTCACTATTCATTTTGACAAAACTTATGTTTGTATCGAAGGCCCGTATTTTTCGACCTATGCTGAGTCAGTGAGTTACAAGAGAATGGGCGCGCAAATTATTGGGATGACCCAGTTCCCAGAGTTCGCTTTAGCGAGAGAAGCTGGCTTATGTTATTTGCCGTGTTGCTTTGTAACCGATTATGACTGTTGGGACACCACGATTGAACACGTCACACAACAAGAGATTATGAAAATCCTCAGACAAAACACCATAAAAGGTTTTCACCTCTTAGAAAAGATCGTCAAGACCGACGAAGAAAATATTAATGACTGTAAATGTTCAGCAAGTGGACTAAAAAACGGCTTAATGTCGCCGTTGACATCTTTGACCGCTGAACAGAAGCGATGGTTCTCAGTGATTTACTGAGAATACTCTTCGATTGACGGGCAAGAACATATAAAGTTTTTATCTCCGTAAACGTTGTCCACTCGTGAAACTGGTGGCCAATATTTATGTTCTTTCAACCAAGATTTTGGATACGCCGCTTGTTCACGAGAATAAGGACGATTCCACTTATCGGTGCAAAGTAGATCCGCCGAGTGAGGGGCGTTGACAAGTGCATTGTTCAATTTGTCGACGCTTCCGTCGGCGACGGCTTTGATCTCTTGGTGAATACTAATGAGTGCCTCACAAAAACGATCGATCTCTTCTTTTGACTCGCTCTCCGTTGGCTCGATCATTAGTGTACCAGCCACTGGGAATGACATAGTGGGAGCATGGAAACCGTAATCGATTAAGCGTTTGGCGACATCATCGACGGTAATCCCTGTGTCAGCTTTTATAGGACGAAGATCGACAATGCATTCGTGAGCTACTAAATTATTTTTCCCTTTATAGAGAACGGGGAAATGCGGATCAAGTCTTTTGGCAATGTAGTTGGCATTCAAGATAGAAACTTTGGTAGCGAGAGTTAAGCCATCATTTCCCATCATTTTAATGTAGGCCCAGGAGATCGGTAAAATACTGGCGCTTCCCCAGGGCGCTGCTGAAACCGCCGAAATACTCTTATTTTTGTTAATGCTTTTAACCACAGCGTGACCCGGCAAAAACTCAACGAGATGTTTAGCAACACCAATGGGACCCATGCCTGGACCGCCACCGCCGTGAGGAATGCAAAACGTTTTGTGCAAATTAATGTGGACGACGTCGGCGCCAATTTCGCAAGGACGTGCGAGACCAACAAGAGCGTTCATGTTGGCACCATCCATGTAAACTTGGCCACCATGAGCGTGAATTGTTTTGCAGACTTCAACGATGCTTTCTTCGAAAACTCCGTGCGTGGATGGGTAGGTCACCATCAACGCCGCCAAGTTTTTGGAATGTTCTTGCGCTTTCTTTTTTAAGTCGGCGAGGTCGACGTTACCATTGCTATCGCAATTAACGACGACAACTTTCATACCCGCCATGACGGCGCTAGCCGGGTTAGTACCGTGAGCGGAGCTGGGTATTAAACAAATATTGCGATGGAAGTCTTTATTGGCTTCGTGAAAGGCTTTAATAACAAGTAAACCTGCATATTCTCCCTGTGAGCCAGCATTCGGTTGTAAGGAAACCCCAGCAAAACCTGTAATCGTCGCCAAATATTTTTCTAACTCACTAAACATTTCTTGATAACCAACAGTCTGATTCATTGGTGCAAAAGGATGGATAGATGAGAACTCAGGAAGTGAAATTGGATACATCTCTGCAGATGCATTTAGTTTCATTGTGCAAGAACCCAAAGCAATCATTGATGTGGTCAATGATAAATCCTTAGACTCTAACTTTCTAATGTAACGTAACATTTCAGTTTCGGAATGGTATTTATTGAAAACAGGTTGCGCCAGAAATGCGTCCGAGCGAAGAAGATCATTGGGAAGGGAAGTCTTACCAGTAATCTTGCCGCTAAAGTGTGTTTTCCCTAAAGATAAAACCGCTACAAGCTCGCTGACATCTTCAAGCGAAGTGGTCTCGTTAATGGCGATTGAAAAACTATTGTTAGAAATCGGCCAAAAGTTAATTTGCTTTTTAGTGGCTTCTTGCAGAATAAGTGAAGTTTTGTCGGTTTCAATCGTGAGAGTATCAAAGGCGTGACTATTCACCACTTTGTATCCAAGTTTGCTCACTTCATCTTTTAAGAGTTGAGTGAGTTGTGCTACGCGATTGGCAATTTTTTGTAGTCCCTCACGACCGTGATAAACCACATACATACTTGCCATTACCGCAAGCAAAACCTGAGCGGTGCAAATGTTGCTGGTCGCTTTTTCCCGGCGAATGTGTTGTTCACGTGTTTGCAGCGCCAAACGCAGAGCGCGCCTGCCATGCATATCGCGAGAAACGCCGATAAATCTTCCTGGAATTAATCTTTTGTATTCATCTTTAGTTGCGATGTAAGCAGCGTGCGGACCACCGTAACCCATTGGTACACCAAATCGTTGAGTAGAACCAATGGCGATGTCAGCTCCTAAAGCTTTAGGAGATTGCAACAGTGCTAATGCCAAAACATCGCACGCCATAATCGCCAAACCACCTTTATTGTGAATTTTTTCGATAATGGCCCGAGGATTTTTTATCTCTCCGTTGACGTCGGGATACTGCAAAACACCTGCAAAAATATTTTCGTTGAAAGCGTAAGTGTTAGCATCATCGATGATGAGTTCAAGGCCAAGTGGCTTCGCCCGAGTTTTTAAAACGTCGATCGTTTGCGGGAAACAATTTTTATCAACAAAGATTTTTCGTGAGGAGATTTTCGCGCCTTGCAAATTAAAGGCGAGAGCCATCGCTTCGGCTGCGGCAGTTCCTTCATCAAGAAGGCTGGCATTGGCAACATCAAAACCCGTTAGCTCCATTAGCATCGTTTGAAAATTTAGGAGCGCTTCCATCCGACCTTGAGAAATTTCGGCCTGATAGGGAGTGTAGGCTGTGTACCAACCAGGATTTTCCAAAATATTTCTTTGAATTACTCCTGGAATAATCGTCGGATGATAACCAAGACCGATGTAAGACTTAAATACTTTATTTTTCTTCGCGAGTTCTTTTGCGTTCAACAATAATTCGTTCTCAGTGCAACCATCACCAACCGCCATATTTTCTTTGGTGCGAATCACTGATGGCAAACAAGAATCGATCAAATCATCAAGCGATTTGTAACCGAGAACAGCTAACATTTTATTAATATCATTAGGCCGCGGCCCAATGTGACGCCAAACGAACTCTTGAGTTTTTTCCATGGCCAGTTCTTAACATGGCGGTGGCTTGAGTGTCTATTGCTATCAGTCTATTAATTTGAAGCGACGAAAACCCTGGTTGCCAAATTCCATAGCGTCGACACGTTTATCTCGATTATTGAGATGGCTAATGACTTCGTTGGCCTTGCGAATTCGCTCTGCTAAACTTTCCAGCATGTTTTTTGCCCACTCAGGTAGCTCATCGAGCAGACTTTGATAAGCTTCTTCGCTAACTTTAATCGCAGTAACATGATCAAGCGCTTGGGCTGTTGCTGAGCGCGGTTGCCGGTCTAAAAGGGCAAATTCACCGATAGATTGTCCCTCTTCAACAACAGCAACGCCGACCTTTTCGTTTTGTGATCCTTTTTTAAAAATTTCGACTTTTCCTTGGCGAATGACAAAAAAATGGAAATTGCTTTCACCTTCACGAAACAAATAGTCGCCCGGATTGAAACGAACAATTTCAAGCTGGGTAGATTCGTCAGTCATAGAATCTATTTTTTTGATTTCTTTTTCTTAAGTTTTGTCTTGATCGTCTTGGTAATTTTTTGCCGTTGCGATTGCGCTTTCTTTTTCACATCATCAAAACGAGTTTTAGCTTCTGATTTTGATTTCTGAAAAACGCTAATGACTTGTGAAATCTCTTTATCCAGTTGTAACTGAATTTTATTGATCGTTTTAAGAACATCACTGTAACGACCTTCAAGTTTTTTGATGCGTTCTTTGTTTTTGTCGCTAAGTTTCGCCTGAAAATCCATTTTTTTAAATTCATTGGCTAAGCGACCGATTTCACCCTTAATTGCATCGACGCTATTAAGCTTCATGAGTTCCTTTTTTAACTTATTCAATTTTTCTTTATTAAGTTTGAAATCTCCAATCATCACTTCAGGCCTCCGTTTTTGTTAAAATAGTATAAGCGAAAGAGCCCTTACTTTTCATTAAAAATTAAGTCTAGACTTAACCATAATTCTGCGCCAAGCCGAAAACTTATTTCCAAAATTTTTGACGGCATCTGCACGCATTCTTTCGGCGTGTTGCTCGAAATAATGTTGGAGAGCCTCTTTACTCTCTAAAATATAGTGAATGCAGACCGTGTTTTGCGCTCCCTTGTTCGCCGAAAATTCATCGCTGATTTCTTCATAGCAGGTCGCGGATAAAAAGCCTTTAATTTCTAACATTTCTCTAATGTGGTTTTGCAACCATTGCAGATAGGCCTGGAAAATAGAATTTTCAATCTTAACATTTACTTCGTAGATGACTTGCGACATGGATTCCCCCAGGCGCACATCCTATATAAATGCAGGCCAAAGTCGAGATCACAGGTGATTTTTTTATGGTTGAATCATTGAAATAAAGAGTTGCCAAATTTACACTCTAGAAATGGGTCGTGAGGAATTACCAAAACAGCTAAATATTTGTATCACCGCTAAAAACTTTCCGATCACGACGCGTTCAAGTCATCATGGATTTCTCTGGCCTATTGCTCGTGGTCTTGCGCAGAAGGGGCATCAAGTTACTATTTTGTCGTCAACTAACATCTTAGGGAAAAGAGAAATCAATCAAGATGGAGTGCAAGCGTATTATCTCTGTGAAGAAGATTCCTCGCAAAGTTTTGAGGAACGCCTACCGGCCCAATTCAGGCAATTGCATCAAAAAAAACCCTTCAACATTATTCATTCCTTAGACTCATCTGGTTATGCCCTGGCGCAATTTAAAAAAAATTTTCATGTAGCGATGGCTTATGATGTTGAGGCAACTCAGATGGGCCAAGTATTTTCAATTCTGGGGATGGCGCAAGAGACTTTAGGTAGCCTCTTAACAACAGGTTTCGCACTCTCTTATAAATTTCTCACTACCTATTTTGGCACTGATCGCTCGCTGTTGAAAACCGCTGACGGAATCTTTGTGACGAGTCCTCAGCAACGACTTTCACTTGAGCGATATTATCTTTATCCAGATTCGAGGGTTTACACTGTTCCTTACGGAATCGAGGTCAAAAACTTGCAGCCGCGGCCTAAACCCGAACAACTCTTCAAATCTCTGAATTTGCCCGCCAACGCCCAGATCATCGTTACCCTGACAGACATGACAGAGCTTGGTGAAATTAAGAACCTTCTTCACGCTTTTCAAAAAGTAACTATTAAAAAACCAAACACGCGTCTCATCATAATTGGAACCGGCCCTTTAAAAGCCGAGATAGAATATGAAATGCTCAATCTCGCACTCGGTAGTCGTGTCATCTTTACGGGGGCAATTCACGCCGATGACATCTCCGACTTCATCAGTCTTTGCGATGTCTATGTCGACCTCAGTGGTCGCTCCAGCGGTTTTGAACCAACGATGCTAGAAGCCATGGCGCAAAAAAAAGTGATCATTGGCTCGGAGGTAAGCCCCATTTCCAATATCGTCGAAGACGGCCGCGACGGCTTCCTTATTCGGCCCGCCGATACGCAAGCGCTTTGTACCCTTCTCATCGACATTTTTGAATTTCCCCTCCTCTCATCGGAGATTGGCGAGAGCGCCCGGAAGAAGGTGACTGATCTTTTTGATACCAACAAGATGGTATCTGAAACCACGCACGCTTATCAGAGCATCATTTTGCGGACTGGGTGGTACCCCTCCTAAACTGGGCTACCTAATTGTTGATGAGTTTAAAATTGGTTAAAAAGAGTGCTTTTGCGGTGGTTTCTCTGCCTTGGATTTTTATACGACAAAGCCATCAACAATTAAGTAGCCCAGTTTATAAGCGGTGAAAATCACTAAACTAACTCCCCACCCACTGGTACCAAAGAATAGCCCAAGATGACGCTAAACAAAATGCAATTATTCCTTCCAAGGCCTGAACCCTCTAAGTATACTTATAGTAGTTTCAATATCTTACATCTTATAAGGAACAGCGATGACAAAAGCCGATTTGATCAATCTAATTTCTGAGAAAGCTGGAATCACTCGAGTAAAAGCTGAAACTGTTGTGAACACAATATTTGATACAATGACTGAGGCGCTCATGAAAGATGATCGAATCGAAATCCGCGGTTTTGGGTCATTTGTTAACCGCGCCTATGGCTCTTATCAGGGAAGAAATCCACGGACTGGCGAAATCATCGATGTTGGTGAAAAGAAATTGCCATTCTTTAAAGTCGGAAAAGAACTTCGCGAAGAAATTAATAAAGGCGAATAGTTTTAAGTGAGAGGGAAATGTCGAGTTTTCGCGATATTTTCTTCTGCAAAGAAGGCCATAAATAATCGATCAAGACCAAGTGCAATTCCACCCGAGGGGGGCATACCACTCTGAAGGCTGGCGATAAGTTCTTCATCTATTGGTGGAGTTGATTTAGCCAGAGATTGCTTTTCCTTTTGCCATTGCACGAAGCGATTTTTGTTTTCCTGGGGGTCATTGAGTTCATCGTAGGCGTTAGCGATTTCTAAACCGCGCCAATAGATTTCAAAGCGATCGGCCCAGCCGGATTCGTTAATACGAGCAAGTGCAGCCATGGCGGGAGGAAAGTCCGTCACAATAATTGGTGCTTTCAAACCAATTTTAGTTTCAATTTTTTCGAGGAAGAGGCGAAAAAACAAGTCGCTCCAAGTATCCTCACCTGAAAAAGGAATTTTTAAGTCTGAGGCTAAGGACTGTAGGTCGTTTAAGGAAGTGTTGGGTTTTAAAGGGAAATGCAAATACTCTTGAAATAATTGGGTCATTGGCTTTATTTCGATTTGCTGTGAGAATTTTTTTGCGTCTGTGAGTTTTTCGTTGAGCCAATGAATCAGTTCAACGGCGTCTTTAATGATGACTTCAATATTGGAAAATGCACGATACCATTCCAGCATGGTAAACTCTGGCTGGTGATGTTGAGTAAGTTCACCATTGCGAAAACAGGATTTTATTTCGAAAATTTTATTGTAACCGCCCGCCAAAATTTTTTTGAGATGAAACTCCGGGCTTGTGGGTAAGAAAAACGTTTTGCTCTGTGAACCGAATCTATAGACGACGGAAAAAGGATCTAGGTGCGTTTCAGAACCGGAAGATTCCACAAGAGTGGGTGTCGTCATTTCATTAAAATTCTTGCCGGTAAAGAAGAGCCTCACCAAGTTTAAAAAATGTGGCCAGCGATCCGCGAGAGGATTAACTCGGGAAGCTTGGGGAAGAAAGCAGGGAGCTAATAATTGGAGCGCTTTTTGTTTCGTGTCCGCAACATAAATATCACCGTTAACTAAAACATTGCCAGCTACAAGCTGGTGAGATTTAAAATGTTCCGCGGCGAATTCGCCAATTTGAAATTGTGAAAGGCTCGAATTTTCTTCGAAGCGACCGAAAATAAAATTTTCAGGAAAATTGAACTTTGGGTAGGACTTCCAAAGTGATTTTAAGTAAGAGTTTCTAATATCTGAAATCAAATAGCCCTCAATGAGGCTGGCGCTAGCAAGACAGCCCTTCTAAGGGGCTGTCTAGTGCTTTTTTCTAACTATGACAATCAAATTTTACTGAGAAACGACTTCGTAAGAGTAACCTTTGCTCTCAGAATCTTTAATTGTTTGGCCGACCATATCTTCGAAGGATTGGTGCGTGAAGATGCGAATGGGAAGAGTGAGAACTCGCACGGCAAAATTTTTCAAGAAATATTGAATAGCTCCGTCTTCACCGCCAAGGCTAACGTGAGCTGTTTTGTGAGCTGTAACAACAACAGCTTTTACGGTACCCCAACTGTCTTTACCAACAATCTTTACAGTACCGACAGTCCAATCGACCACCATGATGATCGCCTTAGAAGTGTAAGTAACTCCTGTTTTAACACCGTTAACAACCAATTCGATGGCTTTTCCAGAACTAGTCATTACGAATTCAACAGCAGCAGCAGCTCCCTTGAAAACATAACCGACGGCTTTAGCGGTAAAGCAGACGCCGAGGTGAAGGACTTTAAAACCTCTGTGGTGTCTCTGATCGTCATCATCTTTATTGTAATGGTGTTTATCCTGGTGATGAGAAACTAGTTTTGCCGCTACATCATTGGCAAACTGGGTGGGCACGGCAACGATGGATTGCACACCGTGAACGCCGGCGATGACGATTGCAGTTACTACTTCAGTACCGACTTGAACAGGGCAGAGAACTGGAGCGGTAACGCCAGTTGCAACGGAGTTCATTCCATCGGAAAAACACTTTGCCAGATTTCTTGCAGATTCCACTGATCCTGAAAACCCTTTAACGGCGGTTTCGCCGAAGCTTACAAACAGGTTTCCAGTATTGACTACCATATTGACGCCGGGGTTAGTGTGCTGAGGTGCCATTTGGTATTGAG
>CAYPZY010000046.1:0-11895 GCA_964415155.1 uncultured Bdellovibrionales bacterium | reverse complement strand
TATATCGACCGGGTCTTATGACACCATCGTGACTGTTTCACACGACTACTTTATTGATTTTTGCGATTGGGTCTTAGGGCTCTTTTTTTAATCTGCATTCCCTTGACAAAAAAACTTTCAATCTCAAATTAAAGAGCATGAGTCTGATTCGCTTTCTCATCATTACTTTTTCTCTGACCGGAGTTTTAGTTAGTGAAACAAACGCAAAACCCCTTAGTTGCTGCGAAAGTCGGTTTGTTGGTCATGTCGACCAATCGCTCGTTGTCGCTGGGAATGATCATGTAGAACCTTGTATCTTCAACGTTTCGCAACCGCAACCAGCACATGATGTTTATATTGAATCGATATTTTCGAATAGTTCAAAAGAGCTGCTTATTCCCACGGGTTTAAGTCCGCCTTCTTGTTGCCTTTAGATTTCAAATTTTTTTAAATTAACTTTTAACGAATGAGGCAATATGAATTTACGTCATTTTTCTATCGCATTTTTAATATCAGCACTTCCGCAAATGGGACTAACCAGCGATAAAATCACTCTTAACAAGGGGGATTTTGTCGCAGCCGAGAGAGTTTCGGAAGAAGGACAAACGATTGTGAAGGTTAAGCTGAGTAAATCTGGCAAAGCAAAATTTAAGAAACTTAATCGCGAGTCGGTAGGCAAAAATGTTCCCCTGGCGATTAAACAATTTAAGTCAGAGTTTACTTTAAGGGTTCCTATAGAAGGAGAAAAACTTGAAATAGGACCTCTGGATAAAGAGGTTGCTGTGTCTATTGTAGAAGAGATTAATAGCAAGTAAAAGCAAGGGCCGATGTTTCGGCCCTTTTTATTTTATTCACCGCAATTTTTATCGCTGTTTAAATCTTTAAAGTGCTTTGGGTATTCTTTGCACATGCGAGTCAGTGACAACGAGTATAGTGGCTTAAAGGTTAGCGGATCCGCAAAAACCAAATGAACAGATTTCGCCTGGTTATCGATAAGACGTTGTACTAGAGCCGGGATCGCTTCGACAACTTGAAGTGTTGCCATCGGTGTTTTGATTGTTGGCATCCATTCGCGAATGGGTTCGTTGTTGACATAAAAATTCCAAAGAAGATCTTGGCTCGTCTCAGTAGGGGATAGATTCGGAGTCAGAGTGACCATGTAGGCGGAATGATCAGCATCTTCACTTGCCGCATACTGAACGCCAAAAGCGGGTTTTCCGTCGCCTCTTTTTGCCGGAACGATCTCTTTTCCCAGATCGGCGGCATGGGCGCCCAAAGAAATCATCGTCAATAGTAAAGTTAAAAGTTTCATTTTCACTCCTTATTTTTTTGTGCTTTCACGCAACTCACGCGAAGAGATTTAGCTGAATAGAAATCACTTTTTCTCACTTTATGCAAGACTTGGATATCGAAATCCCTGTCACTGAGGTGTAAAGTTCTAGTAGAAAACACCTCGTTGGGATCACTCACTCCTAACCAAACAGTTGCAGTGACAATATCTGTTTTGGAGTAGTCAACTGGTTGTGGAGTAATCTCAAAAGCGTCTTGTTCTTCTAGGTACGGGGCCAAAACATCTTTATTGGGATTTTCGCTTTTGTTTTCGGCAAGTATCCAGGCTTTCCTATCCAGACGATAGAAATTGCGGTTAAAAGTTGAGTTGAGCTGACCTTTTTTGCTTTCCATGGAAAAAGATTGAGTGAAAACGGCAGAGGATGTTTGTTGTTCCTTCTGAACGACAATTCCCAACTCGGCCTGACATTCATATAGGTAGGTGACGGGGTCAATAGAGGTGGGAAGTCCGCCGCCATCGCCCTGGCCGACAAAAGCTGAATTAGCCAAAAGAATAAGTCCGTAGATCGCTGTTTTTAGATTAAACATTTTTTTCTCCTTTATTGTTTTAGTTTAATTTCGAGGCAAAATATAGGGACAAAGGTCGATGCGATAGATAGAATTTAATTAAACTTCAGTAAAATAATTAGCAAAAAAATAAACATTTTATTTAAGTTACCGATTAGCTTAGAGAAATGGAAATATTTGATTTTACAGATTATAAAGAATTTGTTCTGAAAAAAGTTCAGACCTACCCGAAGAAGGGGCACGGAATTCTTCGTCAAATAGGCATTCACATTGGTCTAAACTCTGTGGTGATAAGTCAAATCCTTCGCGGTAAGCGCGACTTCACGATGGCTCAGGCCTTAAAAACCGCTGAGTTTTTTTCGTTAAACAATGTGGAGAAAGATTATTTTATGGCACTCGTGGAATATGGTCGCGCCGATGATCATGGGTTGCGAGAATATTTACATAAAAGGATTTTACATCTCCAAAAGTTGTCGCAGAATTTAAAGGAAAGACTGCAAAATACTCGAGAAATTAGTTTTGAAGCAAAGGCGACGTACTACTCTCACTGGATCTATAGCGGAATTCGCATTATCTGTTCGCTTGATGATGGTAGATCCTCGGAAGAAATTGCTCGGCGACTTGGCGTTGGTCATTCCGAGGTGCTTCGGGCTTTAGAGTTTTTACTGGCAAATGCGATTTGCGAAAAGAAAAACAATAAATATACGACAGGATTGGGAATCACTCACTTAGAGGCCAAATCACCTTTAGTCAAAAGTCATCATGGCAATTGGCGGCTCAAAGGTTTAGAAAAACTGGCTAACACAGAAAGTGACAACCTTTTTTATACGTTGCCGGCGTCGCTTGCAGCCAAGGATTTTGTCCAAATTAAAAAAAAGCTCATTCGTCTTATTGAAGAAACCAATCAGACCATCAAAGACTCTCCCGCCGAAGATGCCTATTGCCTTAACATTGATTGGTTCCATATTTAAAAATCTGCGTAGGAAAAACCGAATTTATAAATGATTTAGATTTACCTCAAACTTACCAGATGTCCGCTTTTTCCTGTCTGTGTGAGCCGTGAGACCTCTCTGGCTTCTCGTAAGGGCTAGTTGCTTTGCAAGATCACTAGTTTTATTTTGCTAACGAATATCCGTACTCTCAGCGGTAGTCCGGAATTTCCTTGGCATTTTAGAAAAACTTGTTGAAGGATTTCCTATGAGTAACTCAAAGAATAAACCGATTCGTAAAAAGGTCATCGGTCCTTTTGCACAAAACCTTGCGACTGTCTTAAGAGAGCGCGAACTAAGTCAGCGAAATGCTGCTGATATCGCTGAAGTCCCAGTCTCTGTCATCAATGATTGGTTAGCTGGCTCGCAACCTTACAATTTATTTGCGGTGCAGAAGCTCTGTCATACTTTGGGCATTGATTTTGAGTGGATTCTCACTGGTCAAAAAGCCAAGGGGAAAGATCTTTCGCTAGAGTATTCAGATATCTTTGAAGTTATTGAGTCTTCCAATTTTTCCGGTCTTTTTGAAATTTCGGCGCGACGATTAAAATTTAAGGAGGGAAAGTCATGAATCAACGCGCCCACGAGCTCTTTGGGAAGCGCTTAGCTGAATTAAAGAGTATTCTTGAAAGAACTGATCTCTCTAGCGCAGCGGTATTAAAGTTTATCGGAATTTACATTGCCTTGATGCAATCTCTAGAAATGATACTCGAGTTTACAGTCGCTAAGCAAAAGGCCAGAACAGACCTGTTAGACGGGTTAAGTGCCTTAAATAGTGAATTATCCGCACTAAAAAAAATTGTTGGGCCAACTGTTTTTCGAGAAGCTCTAATCTTGAATGAACAGATCCTCGCTAAAATGGAAAGAAGCCTGTTGCGTATCGAGAAAATGAGTAACGTTTAAGGGCGCATCAAGTAATAGTTTCCTGGTTAGAAAAGGTTTTCCTTCAGACCAAGTCCTTTGTGGTATTTTCATCTCTTCAGGAGATTCTATGTTTAAAGAAGTTTTTACTCTCGGAGTGCTATTATCTGCTTCCACTGCATTGGGATGGGGTGACCTAGGTCATGAAATTGTCGGCGCCGTTGCTGAGGAGAATCTCAGCGTCGAGGGTAAAGATTTTGTTCGTAGTGTTTTAGGGATTGAACCGCTATCGGTGGCTGCCGTCTTTCCAGATCACGCCCGAAGCGATCACCGCTTTGGCGGGGCTGACAAAAACATTCCCGATGAGCATAATGAACATGATTTTTCCTCCTATCATTTTTGTAGCATCGTACAGGGCGCGGCTTATGACTCGGCTTCAGTTAAGAGCCGCAAAGACTGCTACGGATTGATTACTAAGTCCGTCGCTTTGTTGGAGAAGACGAGCGATAAAGTATCGCGCGAAGAAAAAATGATAGCGCTGCGCTATTTAGTGCACGTAGTGGGTGATGTTCATCAGCCTCTTCACGTGGGAAACGGCTTTGATCGCGGCGGGAATGCTTGTCAGGTAAAATATAAATCAAAAGTTACCGGGCTACATTCCTTCTGGGATACGAAAATTGTCGAAATTTTAGGGCAAAGCTATGCCGATGCTAAAGCCAATCCACCGCGAAAAGGTGCTGTCTACTTGGCGGATTTTATGTCTCAACTTAAAAGTTTGCGTCCAGAAATGTTTACAAGCAAAGCTAAGCAAGAGGCTGCCACTGGCGACGTAAAAACGTGGTTAATGGAGTCTGCCGAGTTTCGCGCCAGTAAATTGTATCCTGACGATGCCAACGACATGAAAGGTGTTCCTAAAAATGAAGAGCATAGATTTCGCAAATATTGTCTTTGGTACGAAGATCAAGATAAAGCCACGCTTGGCAAGGGTAGTCCAAGCCGCGTTGATGAAAAGGATATGCCGGTCATTTCTGACGAGTACGTTCAGCAAAATCTAAAGAAGGTGGAAAGCCAACTTTTAGTTGCTGGGTTAAGACTTGCAAGTCTCATCGATGGAATCGCTAAAACTATTTATAAGAACGATCCTCAGGCCAAAAGAATTTCCAATCAGGAGCAAGAAAAAATTTTAAAAAATCTTCAGGACGCTTTTAAACATTAATATAAATTCTGATGATCACAAGGTTACATAAAATCTATTGTCCTTCTGTTTGGAGTTTTAATACAAAGCGAACAGGAGGAATTATGAAATTTATTTTAACGGTTTTATTAATCTCAGGTTTTGCGCCAGCAATTTTTGCGGACGAAGTGATGGTCGTGACAGGAAAAGCTAGTCATTTTTTTACCCATTCACATCGAGACAATATTTTGGGACTAAAGATTGCTGAGGAAAAAGCACTTGAAGACGGGCTAAACAAAATCGCAGATCAATGTGGTGGCGATAACTTTCAAATCATCAACAATCTCGTTTTCAAAGATCATCTTGTTAATACGCAAATTATCATGACTGTTGACATCGAATTTGTTTGCCTAGGTCCCATTTCCAATCGTTAAGTTTATTTTACCGATTGAAAATAGGCCTCTTGTAAAACCGGAAGCAATTGAGCACCTGGAAGTTGCCGTCCTTGCACAAAGATAGCTGGCGTCCCGCCAATTTGGCCGCGGGCCCCTTCTTTTGCTACTTGCTTAACGGATTCATGGGTTTCAGGCGCGTTGTAGCAAGCGTTAAAGCTGGTCTCATCAAGCTTCAAATCTGCAGTCATTGTTTTTAATTTGGCTTTTGCGTCCTCAACAGCGGCAGTGCCAGGGGCATGTTCAAAAATCCACTGATGAGCCTCTTTGCCTTTGTTTTGTTTGTTCGCGCAATGGGCTCCTTTAGCGTAACTGCAGGAGACTCCCCATTTACGAGGAATGTCGTCATTGCATTCGCCATCTAGAGGAAACAATAAAAACTGTAACTCGACGTCGGGATGCGAATTTAGAAAAGCTTCTAAGACAGGTGCCGCTGCCTGACAGTGTGAACACATAAAATCCGCGAACTCGACGATCTTAACTTTCGCTGGGATCTTAGAAGGAAAGTGAATTCCAAGATCGGCGGCAACTTGAAAGGGAGAGTTGTTTTGCCATTCCTGAATCTTTGATTTTACGAAATGATCCATATCGCGAACGCCAGCTTGTTTCGATAAGTTCTGCATGACAATGCCATCGGCAAGCCACGCCAAGGCGGGGATAGCGATAAAAAATGCCAAAGTGCCCCAGCGTTTAGAAAATAATAATGTTAAATTCGTGCCAAAATCTTTAAACAGCGGAGTCTGCAAATATCGCGTGGCGGAGATAAATGTGAGCAAAGAAAAAACATAAAGAATAAGACAAAACAAACAGTAGCTACTCATCATGGTAACAGAAATGCTTCCCATAATTACTGAAGCTACCAACAAACTCAGAGCCATCCAGCCGGTGTAAGTGGCAAAGCCATTCTCCGGGCGAAAAACCTTGTAATTTAAAAGCATCAACAACAAAACAAAGTTTGCGGCAGCACCCCATAAAGCGATTGGCATGCCGAGAAATTTTGAATACTGACTGGCGGCAACAGCGGTGCAATTAAATGTTTCTGAAACATCGCACACACTTTTCCCTATCGAATGGCCTAGAAAAGAGTAGTGAAGCGAGGTTAGATACAAATGAATGCCGATAGATATTAAAATGGAAATCAGCGCGAGTTTGAAGAACAATGGACCTTTGTCTGGCGTAGTTTGGTTTTTTGTCATAGCAGTCATTATGAATTAAATTCCTGAACTAAAGCAATGGAAAAACTAAGATCCAAGCTTCCTTTCAGCTGCGAGAATATGTTAAAATTTAAGGATGGTAAACGTTGAGCAGAAGCTGTTCAAAGGGGTCGTCTTTTGAATAAGTGGTACTACCTTGTTAAGAGCCAAATTCAAGGCCCTGTCACTGAGAATGAAATCCGCGAAAAATTGAAGCTCAATGAGCTGACGCTCCACAGTATTATTTTTCGTGAAGGTGATACAAAGTGGCGTCGAGTGAGCGAGTTTGAAGAGGTCGACTTTGCAAAAGAAATAAGCGAAGTAAATCTTCATCACTTTGTTAAACTTCCGCAAAAACCCCTGGGAGATGACCGTTGGGTTGTTCTTCTAAATATTCAAAACGAAAGTGAAACCAAGTTTGTTCAAAAAGGGCCTTTCTCAACACTTGAAGTGAAAGACTCCATTCAGCAAGGCGAATTTAGCTATTCCGATTACATTTGGAAAGATGGTTTCAGTAAATGGGAACGTATCGGTGACTTAGACGATTTTAGTTTTCGTGGAGAAACACAGATTTTTTCAATCAGTCCTTTAAGCGGACAGGTTGTTCCATCAACAGAGGAACTTGCTAAAGCCGTAGAAGAAAATGCCAATAACGAGCCTGACGAAAAAACCGTCATCCACGATAGTCTCAGTCAAATCAAGATTCAACGGAGACCCTTCTTAAAAGGGGATGAGTCAGCAAAAAAGGAAGTGGATTTAGAAAATAGTCTTGATCTCGACAAACTAGATAGTGAAGAAACGACTTTCGATCAAAACCCGGGGTCATTAAAGGCTCCCGAAATTAAAATTCAACAAAAAGCCGAAGATTTAAAAGAATCGGTTAGAGCAGCAGATAAATCGAAAGAGATAAAGCCGAAAAATGCTTTAAAGGATGTCGAAACTCCTAAGATTCCTGAAATGACAAAATCCCAGGCATTGTCACTCAAGCTTGATAAAACTCGTCTTAAAGAACTCATCGGCAAATCGGGACCAGACAAAAAAAATGAGGATGCAATAGAGAAACTTGATTTTACTCGTTCTGGCGTCGACGTAGGGGGTAATTTTCAGAAAGCCAAATTATCAGTGTCGATGAAAAAGCTCGCTCTGCCGAAGGATGAAGAAAAAACGGAAATTTATTTTGAAGAGGATAAAGAAAATCGCCAGGAAGCATCGTTTTGGACAAAGAAAACCAGTTTAACGAAGACGGCGACCCGATCGGCACAAGTTAACCCATCACAAACTCAAGCGCATCAGGTTACCAAAACGGGCCAAAGGCGAAAAAGTTCAAAACGAAGAGTCTGGAATAAGGTTTTTAAATTTGCCCAGCTAACTTTAGTTTTGGTGATCATTGCAACTTCTGCGATACTTTTTAAAAATCTCAGTGAAAAACGTCGTTTGGCCGAGGAGAGGGCTTCCGCAAGTATTCAGTCCAAAGCGCCAGCAGCCCCGGCGCAACCACCGCCACCTAAGCCTATTAAAAAAGAAACGCATAGTGAGCAGGTCGAACCTCAGGCCGTGGTCAAAGAGATTCCCGATCCAAATGATCATTACGATGATGGCGTTGCAGACGTTAAAGCTCCTAAAGAAGAGACTACCAATCGCGTTGAAAAGAATTTGTTTGAGCCGCTGCCAAAACGTACTGGAAAACCTTTTGTGCGAATCAAGGTGCTTGGTCCTAAAATCAAAATTCCTTCAAATGCCAACGATAATGAAAAAATTAAGGTAACTCTCAAAGCAATCACCGGTGAGGTTGTCGCCAAGGCCAGCTATGAGCTGGAAGTCAACGTAAAGCGACGCAAGGGAAGTGATGCCGAACTTAATTTAGCTAACTACAGTATTCCCTCTGGTTACTACACGATAGTGGCCGACCTCGCCGACGCGCATGCTGAACTGCCAAAAACATTTTTAGGCAACCATAAAATTTATGATAAGAAAATAAATGAGTTTCGTAAGGAGATTTCTTACAAACAGCAGTACGAAAAGAAAACTCTTTTAAAACTTACCGCCGATTTAAGTTCAGTGGCGGAAGAACTCTTTAAACAGTACGCCGCATTGGGGACGGCAGGAGAGTGGAACCAGTTCTATGACCGCTGGTCACAGGATTTTAGGCGTATAACTGCAACCGAGCTTCGTCAGATCGCAAACTCCAACCGCAACGAGTTTGCCTTTCCCGATGCCTGGTTTGAGGTGCGTGAATTGAGAGAGAAACTAAGAAGAGAGTCAGAAACACTAAATTCGGCATTTGTGAGTGCACGCAAGACTGCTGCTAATCCCAGCGCGGAACTTTTAGAGGAATTGAAAAAGACACTTAGTCGCATTGGCGAACTTTCGGGTTGGCGGCAAAAACGGTAGCATTAAAAAAAAATCGGTGTTAGAGTGCGGAGATGCCCCACTTTAAAATTCTCCAAGAAAAAGTTGTCGATCTTGTTTCAAGTCAAGTCAGTTTAGAGAAACAAGAAATTTTTGACTTACTAGAAATTCCCAAAAATATCGAGAATGGTCATATTTGTTTCCCCACCTTTAAGTTGGCCAAAAATCTCAAACAGGCACCACCTAAAATCGCCCAAGAACTCACGGATAAAATAAATCAAATAAAGCCCGGAGAAATCGAAAAGGTGTCGGCAGCTTCCGGCTACGTAAATTTTCAATTTAGCGATCAATGTGTGCAAGAAGTATTGATGGCAATGTTAGATGGCGGTTTTGCAAACCTTGGCCACGGTGATATCGGTCAGGGAAAAACTGTTGCTATTGACTACGCTTCGCCAAATGTCGCAAAGCCTATGCACATAGGTCATTTTCGTGCGGCTATCATTGGTCAAGCAGTTCGCAATTTGGCAGCTACCCAAGGCTACAAAGTTTTAGGAATAAATCATTTAGGCGACTGGGGTGTTCAGTTCGGTAAGCTTGCTTGGGCGTATAAAAAGTGGGGAAAAGAATATTCTTTCGCTGAAAAGCCTTTTGATACTCTTTTAAAGCTCTATGTTAGGTTTCACGAAGAGGCTGAGAAGAATGCAGAAATTGAAGCGCTAGGCTCTTTGGAATTTAAAAAACTTGAAGAGGGGGATCTTGAAGTTAGAAAAATTTGGCAATTGTTTCTGGAAATCTCTTTGAAGGATTTTCAGCGCCTTTGGGATATGATCGGGCTTAAACACGAACTTACCTTAGGGGAAAGTTTTTACAGCGATAAACTTGCTGATGTTGAAGAGCGTTTGACGAAAGCTCACCTTTTGGAAGAAAGCGAAGGCGCCGTCGTTGTTAAGCTTGATGAGCTGGGATTGCCCCCATGTCTTATTCGAAAAAGCGACGGTGCGAGTCTGTATGCCACACGCGATTTGGCCACCGCCATCTATCGACGCGAAGTTTTAAAGGCCGATTTAAATCTCTATGTTGTAGGACAAGAGCAGACTCTTCACTTTACCCAAATTTTTGCGGTGCTTAAGAAGCTCGGCTATGACTGGGTAAGCGGTCTTCATCATATTAGCTTTGGGATGTATCGGTTTAAAGATATTGGGAAAATGTCCACTCGTAAGGGTAATGTGATCTATTTTGAGGATGTCATTAACAAGGCAATAGAACTATCTTTGAAAGTGATCGAAGAAAAAAATCCCGATCTAAAAAATAAAAACGAAACAGCGAAAATCATCGGGGTGGGCGCACTAATATTTAATGATCTATTTAACGATCGCGTGAAGAACGTTGATTTCGACTGGGAAAAAATTCTTGATTTCGAAGGTAACAGTGGTCCTTTTGTTCAGTACGCGTATGTTCGCTGCCGAAGCTTACTAGCCAAATATGGTAAAAACCCCCAACTTACCATGGCCTCAGCGCTTAGCTCCAACGAAGAGCGCGAGCTCGTGAAACTTTTGGTGTCGTTTGAAGTCTCGGTCGAAAATGCCTTCAAGTATTTCAAACCTAATATTCTCGCACAGTATTTAATTGATTTGGTTAAAACGTTTAACCACTTCTACCAAGTCCACCGCATTTTAACAGGCGATCCCTCGCTGATTTCCTCTCGCATGGAACTAGTTAACGCTACGATGCTGGTGTTGCAAAAAGGTCTGTTAATGTTGAATATTAAATGTCCTGAGGCGATGTAGAGCTATTTGGTGCGCTTTTGAATAGAGAGGGGCGGAGTTTTTGTGCGTTGTTTTTCTTGTTGCCTGGGCATTTTTGTGATGCCGCCGCACTTTTCTGGGGGGCGTGGATTTTTTTTCGTCATTTCGTCTTTAGTTTTTAGTTTTTAGAATCGTCGAAAATATTTTGGAATCATCTCGCTTTTAGAGTCATCGAAAAATATTTTGGAATCATTTCGTCTTTAGAATCGTCGAAAATATTTTGGAATCATCTCGCTTTTAGAATCATCGAAAAATATTTGAGCGTTGCTTGTTTTGGTATGGTGGTGTTTTTCTGAGCGCCATCTTTTCTTAGTTCAGCGGGATTTTTCGGTATAAGGCCATGATTCTAGTGTGATCGCATTTCTCTGGTATCGTGACATTTTTCTGCTAAAAAACCAATATTAGCTGGCCCTCATCCAACCTTTCTGACAAAGCCATGATTTGGGTAAGCTGAGGTGATCATCAATTTCGACTACGCCAAGATCTTCCAGCTGTTCGCGAATGAGATGGTTATATTTTGGGCCTAGAAGGATTTTCCATTCTTTAAAAAATTTCGCGGAAGAAAATGGGTCAAGATATTCAATGAGCCCGGCATGTTGCGAATGATTTAGCAGAACATAAAGGAGAGCTCTCTTCATCTCTCGGGGTGTTTTTAAAATATGAATATGGTATCTGCCTTGGAAGATGGGGCCCGATTTTAAACTTACAATTTTAGCAAATCTTCCGGCCAGACTTTTCATTCCCTTTTCTAAAGACCTGTTGTCGTTGGCCTCAATGATCATATGGATGTGATTTCCAAGCAATGAGAAGTGAATAACGTAAAAACCAAAGCGTCGAGCCAATCGTGCGCTCTCTTTAAATTTTTTAACGAGAATCTTTTTTCGCAAGTTTGGTTTTCCATCTTTGAGGCGCATCGTGATATGTAGAGGTTTGTTTATGTTGACGGTTGGTCGTTTAGAATGGCTCACAGTTTTACTTTTATTTTTTCTTCCTGCGCCTTTTCTTTTGCCACCCCAACCAGAAGTTCCTTTAAAAGAAGTTTGTTTTATCATTGGCAAATTTTTAATTTATATCTTCTCCGGAGTCAAAAAAGTTTTTGAAGTGTCCGGATTTTTTTGTTTGAATCTTGATTTGGCGCTGGAGATGTTTTTAGTTTGCAACCGTTTGTTTTACTGTTTTAGCTCCAAAGTGGCTGTCAAATTTTTTATGGTTGGTTCGGGTTTTGTCGGAGATTCT
>CAYPZY010000045.1:0-11934 GCA_964415155.1 uncultured Bdellovibrionales bacterium | reverse complement strand
TTTGATTTTGACAAGCAACGTTTGTTTGATTGGCAACTCCGGCACCATTCACAAGTACTGATAAACCGGTTTCACAGTTACCGTTGATGGTTAAACCTGTTTTTGCAATTGTATTGGGGGCGGGTCTGGTAATTTCAAGGACCGGTGCCGTTTGATCTCTTAAAAATGAGCGACTGTCCTTACCCATGTTGCCGGCTTTATCTGTTTGACCGACAGTAATGTCTTTTGCGCCATCACTTGTGGTAAATAAAACATTGATCGCGAACTTGCCATTATCACAAAAGCCTTTCTGTGGAGATTGAAGTCCCGCACCTGAAAGATCGATGTCTAAGCCGGTTTCGCAATTACCCTGAAGATTGACACTCTCACGAGTTAATGAGTTTGCCGCTGGGGAAGTGATTACGATGGCTGGAGATATTGTATCTTTGAAAAATGAACGGCTATCACTGGACTGGTTGCCAGCTTTGTCAATCTGCTCGACAGTGATATCTTTTTTACCTTCACCCGCAGACAGAGTGATGAGCTGACTAAAGTTTCCGGCTGCACACGGCGTACTAGTTGATGCCGTGATACCCGTGCCACTGATGGCCACACTAAGACCTGTTTCACATTTACCTGTTAACGTAATTTGGGCAGTCACGAAAGCATTAATATTAGGAGATGAAATGGCAACTACTGGTGCAATGGAATCTTTAATAAAGATTCTTTGATCAGATGTTGTGTTACCTGCATCGTCTGTTTGTTTAGCGTTTACGACCTTGTTTCCTTCACCCGCCGAAAAATTGATGTTTTGATCAAATTTGCCAGCAGTACAAGCTGTCGAGTAGACTTTATCCACGCCAGCCCCAGAGATTTCCACATTCACGCCTGTTTCGCAGTTACCTTGTAAACGCACACCGTTTACAGCTTCAAAGTTCGGCGCAGGACTTGTTATGGCCAAAACTGGCGCCGTAGAGTCTCTATTAAAGTCACGAGATATTGAAGCCGTATTGCCAACCTTGTCCGTTTGACTGACGTTAATAGTTTTTTTACCATCACCGCTACTAAACTGTACGGAAATACTGTAAGCACCGTTGTTACACGCGCCTTTTACGGTAGAACTAACTCCGCCCGAGACATTGACATCCAAACCTGTCTCACAGGTACCGTTTAAGGTAATTCCGCTGACCGCATTGCTATTGGCCGCTGGGGAAGTGATTGTTACTTTTGGTGCTGTTGTATCTAATTCAACAGATTGTTGGTCTTGAGATTTGTTAAGCGCGAGGTCTGTTTGTGTCGCGATCAAAGTCTTTTTGCCATCAGCGCCAGTGAGATTTAAATTGTAAGAGAACAGACCATTGTTACAACCAGTAGTTACGGCGGTAGCGCCCACAGCATCGCCAGAAAGTAAAACACTGATTCCGCTTTCGCAAGAACCGGCAACTTGCACATTGCTTTTAGTTACAGTATTGGCTACAGGCGAAGTTATTTTGAGAGCGGGCGCTGTCGCATCTTTTAAAAGATTTCGATCATCTCTACCCTGGTTACCAGCTTTATCTGTTTGGGAAGCAACGATATTTTTGATGCCGTCGCCATCTGAAAAGGTAACATCCATTTCAAATTTTCCGTCAGCACATAAAGTATTTTGAGCAGTGCTGACCGCACCGTTGATAGCGACAAGTAAACCACTTTCACAGGTACCGCTAATGCGTGCTGTCCGTTGAAATAATGAGTTAATGGCAGGAGAACCAATTTTGATAACTGGAGCAACACTGTCTCGCAAATAGTTTTTGGAGTCAGTACCTTGGTTACCGGCCGCATCGATTTGTTGAGCGACGATATTTTTAATGCCGTCGGGACTTGGCAAATCAATGGATGTACTAAAACTGCCATTCGTGCAAATCACTTGGCCCACTCTTCCGCTAGCCAAAGAGAGATCCACGCTTAGACCCGTTTCACACTGGCCGCTCACTACCACAGTGGCCATAGTTTCTGCATTTTCTGTTGGTGAAGTGATAAGAACCTTTGGCGGTGTTGAGTCTTTCAGAAAATCGCGCTCGTCCTGCGCCCACTTTCCTGTCGCAACTATAGATTGAAAGGCCACAATGTTTTTGGCGCCGTCGCCATTTGAAAATTCGATATAAGTAGAAAATGTACCGTCTTTACAATCTAATTTACTATCTGAAAGCTTGCCCGTTCCCGCACCTTTGATTTCGACAACATTGTCTTTTTGACAGGTCCCTTCAACTCGAATTCCCACTTTATCTACAGTCATTGGGTCAGGGCTCGTGATTTTTATACCATCAGGTACCTTTAGAGATGAATGAAGAGGATTTTGCACAAAACCGAACTGCTCATTGCAACCGACAAGGATGACTGTGACCACACCAAGCGTGGCAAAGCGAAAAAAAGAAACACCCTTTAAGCCCATGTTATCTCCCCAAAAATTGAAAACGCCCTACTCGAACCTGTACCCCCTTAATGAGCAAAGCACGCGCCATTGCTTTTTGAATCTCATTTCATAACGTCTCACGATAAACGATGATTTTAACTTTTGATTCCCACGATGAGAACGTCGCAAAATTCATAGAAATTGATTAAATTTTTTTGCTATCAAAGTTTCAGACGATTTATGAAAATTGATTTTCCTACAATTTCTCAATATAACCTAAGCAAAGACTGGAAATGAGACAGATGATGACACTTATGTTACTGGGATCGGGAGAATTAGGTAAAGAAGTTACGATTTCTGCAAAAAGATTAGGCGCTAGAGTCGTCGCAATTGACAGATATGAGGGTGCGCCGGCGATGCAGTTAGCTGACGAGTTTGAAGTGATAGATATGTTGAACGCGGACGCTCTCGACAGAGTTATCCGCAAATACAAACCCGATTTTATCGTACCTGAAATCGAAGCAATTCGTACTGAAAAACTGATCGATTTGGAACGCGATGGCTTCAATGTTATTCCCACCGCACGCGCTACCTATCTCACTATGAACCGCGACGCTATTCGCGAATTTGCACGTCGCGAACTAGGTTTGCGTACCGCCAACTATGCTTACGCCGAAAGCGAGCAAGAGCTTTTAAACATCTGTCGAGAAGTCGGTTTTCCCAATGTTGTGAAGCCCGTGATGTCTTCTTCGGGAAAGGGCCAGTCCTATTTGCAATCAGAATCTGATGTGAGTCGCGCCTGGAAATACGCGGTCGAAGGCATGCGTGGAGACAAAACAAAAGTTATAGCTGAGGAATTTATCAAGTTCGATTTGGAAATCACTTTGTTAACTGTCAAACAAAGAAATGGTGAAACACTTTTCGTAAATCCTATTGGCCACAGGCAAGAACGTGGCGATTACCTGGAATCGTGGATGCCCGCCGCAATTTCTGCTCACCAACTCCGCGAAGCACAAGAGATGGCGAAGAAAGTGACCGACGCTCTTGGCGGCGCCGGCATTTTTGGCGTCGAATTTTTTATTACTCGTGACAAAGTCTATTTTTCAGAACTCTCACCCAGACCTCATGATACGGGCATGGTGACGCTAATTTCCCAAGATCTATCGGAGTTTGATCTGCATGTTCGGGCGATCATGGGATTACCTATCCCTCACATTGATTACCGCGGCCCCTCAGCCTCAGCGGTAATTCTTGCTGATCGCGATTCTGAGAAGTTTTCCTTTACGGGATTGAGCAACGCTCTCGCCACGAAAGGTGTTGATGTACGCATTTTTGGAAAACCTTCGACTAGAAAATATCGCCGAATGGGTGTGGCTCTTGCGGTCGCTGGCGATGTCGATTCAGCGCGATCTATGGCTATGGCAGCCGCGGAAAAAATAAAAATTGTGTACAGCTAGGTTCAGGGACTATTGAGGCTCCTAATAGTTCTGTAAATTTCATCCTGCTTTTTCTTTAAAGCGTTTTCGCGAAACTCTGCTACGAAAGCGTCGTTTAAATCCGTGTTGGAATTTTCCTCTATCAATCGTGCCTTTTCGATTTCCTGACTGAAGTATAGACCTGCAAATTTCTCCACCCCTAAAACAATCCGGCTTCTTTCATCGTTTCTCAACGCAGAAGCTTTTCGCAATTGCTCCTCTATAAATCGCACTTGTGGATCATCTTGAACACGGTGAGTCTGCTCCTGTTGCCATACTCTAAATTGCTCTTTAACTTCCGGCAGCCACCACTGTAAATCTTTTTCCTCGTTCTTCAAATTGAAGTACGACTTTTCAATCTGCAAAAATGGGGCATTTAAAATAAAAAAATTAGATTCGATAATGTTGTAATAGCTATTGCGAAGAAAGTGGAAGACCTTCTGCTGAGGATCGTCCACGTCTACTTGGTACTCCGTGCTTACCAAGCGCTCACCTTGGGAATTTTGTACTCCCATGGTGTTCAACAAAGACAAATACATTATCATTTGACTAGGAGATGCGTCCGTAACTGGAGGAAGTTCAAGGCTACCATTTCGTCTGAGTGCTCGAGCTATCATGGTGGCACAGTCGTTAATGAAAGTAATATTATTGTAATTTTTTAGAGCTGATCGTTCGAGATCACGCTTAAATGCCAGACGCTCGTCACTAGGTAGATTTACTCGTACTACTTGAAGTGATCTTGGCGCGATCTTACTGTTGGTTCCCACCGCAAGATAAGCATTCGCTGGTTCAACATTTAAGTTGGTTTGTCCATAAGAGTAGACCTTCCCATCCATTTGCACAGCCATATGGGTAAAGGTGGCGATGTCCACTAAGATGTCCACTTGGTCTGTTTTCTGTGAAGGTACAACTTGTGAAATATAAGAGTCGGCCGAAACCATATTGCGAGCCAAATGCAGATCGTGATTAATTACCATTAAATTTGAAACAATCAACGCAGCCGCCGTCACTCGCGTCACCCAACGGCGGAATATCACCCAGCGCGGATATTTTTCGATAAAGGATTTGCGGTAGTGATAATCTTTAGTGAGATTGTTTCGGGTAAGAAGCTTGTCCTCATCGGGTGTAAGTTTTCTATCGGGATTGACTTCTTGTTTGCGAAAAACCTTGTCGATCTTGGTTTCTTTAAAAGACAGAGGATTGAACACCCACCCAACAATACTGAGCGTGGCTTGGACTGCCTGACTTACTGCCTGCAATGTCTGTGAGGGTAGATTCGCTTTGAAACCAATGGGGTGCAAGTTCCAAAAATTGCTAACAGTCACTAATAACTGTGCGGCCGCTGCGTTGATGTCATTGGAAAAAACAATTAACTTTTGCAGGCTTAATGTTTTTGGCCGCGATTTTAAGAATTGTAGGTCCTGCTCCAATAATCTTGGCGTCGTAGTCGCAGAGATTTTTTGTGTTAGCTGAAAAAATTCCTTTGCATTCTCAAGGTATGAGAGTTCAGCATCATCTTTTTCAATTTCACTTAACGTCTGGTCTAACTCCGAAAAAAATGCAGAACGCTCTCGCCAGGTTTGAAAGAGTGTTTTTCTAACCGGTGTAGAAAAAAGACTTGCGCAAAGATTTCCTCGTGAACTCTGGGCATAGCCCAGAGGCACAATCGATTGGCAAACGAAGCTCGCCAAAAGGATCAAGGAAAATAATTTGCTCGAGATTGATTTCAAATTCTAACCTCAGTTCATCGCCGCCTGGAAGGCTTTGGCAGCATTAATTTTGTGCTCGAGGCTTCGCACAGACATATTTAATTTCTCTTGTAATTCAGACTCGAGGACGGTCGCGCTTTGCAAAGTTTTAAGCATTGATAGAGTTTTCTCCGCCAAGCTAAGATTGAGCTTCATTGATTCCTCAAGAGAGTATTTTTTATCAGAATCCGAACCGCTCAAAAAGGACTTCATTACCAGCCGATAGGATTCAGCCAGATTTTCATCAATAAGGCCAATCCTTTTAGCCGCATCAACGACATTATAGGAATCCGGCGTTCCACCATTTCGCAGGCGATCTGCCAGATCGCCCTTCACTTTAGCTTTTAAACGAGCTATTTGGTCGGCATTGAAGTAAAAAACTGTACTCCACTGATCCAAACCTGCACTTAATTCTTCATCCAGCTTATGATCCGCTTGAAGTCTGACTGCCAGCGCTTGACCATTCTCGGCTTTAATTTTTTCGTCGAGCTGGGGATAAAGGTAGCCGATCAC
Source organism: uncultured Bdellovibrionales bacterium (assembly GCA_964415155.1). Taxonomy (GTDB): domain Bacteria; phylum Bdellovibrionota; class Bdellovibrionia; order Bdellovibrionales; family SG-bin7; genus CAYPZY01. The sequence goes on along the minus strand of CAYPZY010000045.1, from coordinate 5,827 downwards.
TAAAGAACCTACCGCTGAGATGCCAACACCAGTCACAGGATGAAAGAACACCTTATGAGAAGTAGTTTCGAGGAGATGCCTGTCACTTGATCCTACAAACGCTATATATCCTCCCATAAAAGAAACAGCCCCAAGGGCGCCGGCGGTATAACCCAAAAACTTTGGCAGATCTCTTCTAAATTCGCTCAGCTGGGGAACTGTATAGGTTTTAAAGGTACCCACGTAGTTGGCCATGATTAAAGCCGCCAGCGTTTGCTGCTGCAATTGACTTATTTGTTCGCTACCCGCTTTAACTGTAGCCTCTTCCGCCGCAAAGGCACTGGACACTGTGAGTGACATAGTTAGTATTAAATTAAAAATTTTCATATATTCTCCAAAATTAGTTTGCTAGTTCTCTAACCTGATCTATGGCTACCAAGAATGTTTCGAAAGACTTCGATTTGGCGGTGACCGCTTTAAGCGCCTCATCGTCACTATCAGCACATTTTCCAAAACTGTCTTTAGGTTTGTAATCGAACTTCACAACGATAATGCGTTTAGAAAGCCGCCAATCATCCTGCATTTTAATAAAATCAGACAATCCGCCCGAAGAACCGTTCATGACATTCTCCGAATAAATCATTTTAAGTTGGCCAATACTTTGATTGTATTCTTTAACCAAACTTACCAGGCTCTTCATTCTATCAACTGAAAGAGATGCACGTGCATTGCCAAGGTTTGCTAAAAGATTGACAGCTTTAAATGTGCAATCAGTGGCACTGACGTCTTGATATTTAGTCATCGCTTGCTTAAACGGAGCTATTTGATCTAAATCCACGACGCTAGTCGTATATAATGTAGGAACATTAAAAGTTTGAACTTGGTAACCTTCAAGACTTCCAGTTGCTTCTCCCGTCAACGATGCTTCTCCTGTAGGAGTATTCGCCCCCTTAACTCCGCCTATAACTCCACCGACAGCGGCACCAGCTAAAGCAAGAGCCATACCGGGAGGGCTTGCTAAAAAAGGTAAACTTGCAAGTCCAGCCAGTGAGTAGCCGGCACCACCACCAGCGGCGGCGCCCAATAAAGAGTGTAAGGCCGCCATAGACAGCGGTGAATACTGGCGCATACTTCCTTCTAGTTTTCCTTCTAATGAACCGTGAATTCGGGCAATAGTTTCGCGGTTAACAATTTCAAATTTGTTATGTAAAAGTTGTTCAATTTGCTGTCGGTGCATTTCAATTTTATGTGCTAACTGTTGCGGGTATTTTCGTTGTTCAACAACCTGCGGACGTTTGTACGCGTAAATAATTTTTCGCGCCATTGACCATGATCCATCTTCGTCAAGACTATAAAAATGACCAAGTTCATGTAACAAAGATTCGATCATTATATCGCGCGTGGGCGCTGTTCTTACCTGCTCGATATAACTTACGGAATTGTAGAAGATCTTTTTCTCTTCAACATTGATACTAATCCAAGTCGGATAGCCGCTAATAACGTCTTTTAACTTCTCTGAAACTTGCTTAAGTTCAATGGCTTTTAAATCCACCGCAACGTTAGCCCGCATGTTTTTATAAACTTCCTGCAGCTCAGGTTGTTCAGCAAATACAGAATCGTTGGGTTTCACTTTTTTAAATATCGGTAGAATGTATTGGTTTTTGGCTTCGTGAAGTAATTTAGCAACATCTCCTTCACCGTGACCTTCATTGCCCGCTATAGCCGGCCCACTCAGGCCAATTGAAATTAGAATTGTTAATATGCTTTTCATAACTACTTCTCCTTGCTCGATACTGGGTATAATGCGATTCCTAAGTGATAAACCGCATCGAGATTATTTTGATCTTTTTCTAAAAACGCTGAAAGCTGCCGGCGAAAACCTTTAATCATTTCTTTTGCTGCTGGCAGATGTTTGGTAGAAATGGCCATCGTCATCGAAGTATTATCGCGTTCCTCCATAGGAACTGTTTCCAAGCTGACAATCGCCTTTTCTAAGATCTGGCGTTGGAGTTTTCTAAACGCTACAGCTGTAAATTTATTTCCCAACGTCGAGAGCGGTCCTGAGCAATTAACAAATCGGCCCTTCTTGTCTTTTTCCAAATAACCTAATCGCAAAAGCCTTTCGATGGCTGCACCGGCCTCAGCCTGCGAAATATTTAGAGTTTTTGCGATCCAACGCACATCGTGTTTGGCATTTTTAATTTTTACCAACTCATGTATGGCGTAGTGGTACCAATCAGCAATAATCGCAAACTGGTCCAAGGTAACTTGCCGGTAAGTAGCTAAAGCGTCTGCTTCGGTGGTACTAGCGACATTAAAGCGGTTTTTTACTTCGGCAAGTTCCTGTGGACTTAAATTTAATTTTTCTGAAAAACGTTGAATCATTTGTGAGGTCAGTTTGCGTTTGCCATTTAATATTTTTGAGAGAGCTGAATTTTCCACTTCCAGTAACAAAGCAAAAGCTCTAAGCGAGTATTTAGGGTTTTTTTGGCAACGGCGAACCAACTCTTCTTGCAAAAACAGCCGAAAGGCAGCTCGCGTCTGCTCGTTGTCAGTCGCAATTCCTTCACTTAAAGTTTTTGTCTGTAGACGTGTATTTTCCATAGCAGGCCCAATCTAACACAACGCGTTATCGGCTACAAGCCTAAAAGACTCAAAGTGCGTCTCGGAGGAGACGCACGAGTTTTGGCGAAGCTCTTGCAAAACATTATTTAACTGCTTCGGTAGAGCTAAATACTCAGATTTGGAGAGAAAAATATGTTCAAACTATTTACAATGGTGACACTAATTGCGGTCCTAGCTCACGCTGAGGAAAGCCAGCAAGCTGCAGTCGAAGAAAGTGCGCGCGCGGATGACTCCTTAGAAATCCAAAATGGCACTTATAAAGGTTCCATCGAAGTGGATGGCAACATCAGAATCCAAAATACTGTGGGTGGTAGGATGTCCATCGGTAACACCACTGGCGAAATTCAAATACACGATATTGGTTTTCTAAAACATCCCCTAAAAAATCTTGCTGGAGATAAGCTTTTAACTTTGCAAACCAGAGCCGGAACATTCGAGTTCAATTTACCAAGAGCTTACACCGGCGGAAATGTTGAAGTGAGTGCAGTCAAAAGTGGGCAAGATGTAGCCGTGCGCCTGGAGATGCAGTCAAGAGTTATCAATTCGTACAATCAAGACGGTAGAGATTCTTGTACTTACAGTTGTATGCGCTATCGATGCGATTACAGTGGTGGCAGTAGTAGTACCACTAGTTGTGGATTAAAACTTACTAGCTGTTCCGGCGACCAAGATGTTCGCTATCAGATTAGAGAGACAATGGATAGTTTGAAAGCCTATTTCATTTCTCCCGAGGGCACGATTATTTTCACTGAAAATGAAAGACCCGTAACCAAGAAGTATTATGTGAAGTCACTGAGCTCCTGCGATTAAAGGCGCGGGGCAAGCGACGCCAAATCGCGGCTTGCTGTCAACGAGCTATACACGAAAAAACCCTCTATCTATTTATATTCACAAACAACCCGGCATAGGATTTGTAATAAAGCATTCAAACTTTCTAAAGAGGATAAAATGAAAAGTTTTAAAATATTTCTCGCTGCGGTTCTCGTTTTTACGAACAGCATTGGATTTAGTAAAACGACGAGCGAAGAAGCATTGGCAGCACAAACTGCAAATCTACAAAGACAAACAGTAGCCACAGCAATTTTGGCAAACTACCTCGCCAATAAATATTCGACGGAAAATTTTCCGACTATGAGTCCGGTTACGGAAACAGTAGTTACCTCATTAAAGTACACACAGAAAGCAATTTATGTTTCTTTGGGTATCCTCGTTGGTGTCGGGGCCTTTATGAGTGTCGCCTCCAGCTTTCCTAAATTTTTTGATAAAACAAAATCCTTCATAAAGTGGGACCAGGAAGGGCTCACGGCACTTAGTCTTTCCTTCGCTCCAGAAGTAGGATCAAGTTATTTGGGTCCTTCCGCTTCAAGCGCTAAAGGCTCATTAATTTTTACGGAAAATGAAAGTACCGCGGCTCTTTTGGAACAACTTAAGCAGAGTCATGAATTGGACGCACAACTGGCAAATGCTTTGGATCCTTGGTTCACCATTCTTAACCTGAACGAAAATGAAAGCGCAAAGATAAAAAATGCGATTAAGACTGAACTCATTACAAATTATATGAATAACGTCAAATCGGGATCTAAAGAGAATTCCCTCAGTGTGGATATTTTAACGGTGGCTGAAAGAAATGGTTTGCTGGATAGAGAGATGCTCAACTCCATTAAAGAAGTCATTCAGATCGCTGTCGATGGTAAAAACAATAGAACTATAGTTTTTAAAGATCTTGCCAAAAAGAATATTGCATTTGCCGAAGAACTTGTACGCCAATTATCTGCAGTAGAGGGAGCGCATGCCTTGAACGAGAACGATCAAGCAAAACTTTCGGTATCGGTTAAGAAATTAAATGCTGATTTGCAAACTGCAAAGTCAATTCTTAAACTTTACGATGAGTCGTTGCGGTAGTTGAAAAGGCAACACTATGTACAGACGACAAGCTCTTGCCATTAAAGGGCTAATGGCGTTCACATTTTGTATTTTCCTATTACCGAGAGTTTCATTCGCGAAATCTGAATGTGCCTGGGCATTCGTTAAAAAAGGATTCTCAAGCCTAGAGTCTTTAATACCAGTCGATGACCGCGATTCCTTAAAAACAAAAATCAAAGAAAACCGCTGGCAAGACATTATCTTTCTTTTTCGCCAATGGGGTAAAACAAAAGTTTCACAGGCACTAGAAAATGCGGCAAGTTCTCTGTTTCCATCACCTGAATCAAAGGACTTTGTTTTGATGAACGGTGATCACTCTACCGAGGTTTATAAATCAGTTAACCATCGAACTTTTTTCAAACCTTTCGTGCACAGATGGATCAGCACAAAATATCGTGGTGTACAAAATTCCAATCCTTATGCCGAAGTTCTAGCTTATCAGTTTAGCCAAATACTTGATTTGGGTTTGGTTCCCATCACCATACTAAAAAAGGGATATGGATCGTTACAATTTGAAGTCAGTAAAGAAGCAGGAAAAATTGACGATTCAGAATTTGCAAAACTTCACCTATTTGATTTTCTCATTAATAATCGCGACAGAAATAATGATAACTATTTTGGCTTTCGTGGGCAGATTGTGGCCATTGATCATGGTCTGGCTTTCCAACCTGAAAGCAGCCAAATAGGCGGCGAGCCTCCCAAACCCCTTCTTCAGATTCCCTTCGATGGCATGCAAATTATTTTTTATAAGAATTTGAAGTACAGGTTAACGGATGAAAAGATTCGCGAACTAATGTCGGATAACTTTAGTACTCAAATTATCGAAGAAACCCTTGAGAGACGAAGAAAACTATTAACTCGATTTAAAGATGACTTTGGAGATATCTAAAGACGGTCGGTCATTTTCCACAACACGTGATCGGCTAAAACCAAGTAAGTCATCGCTTCAACAACAGGAACCGCTCGTGGTACGATACAGGGATCGTGCCTTCCTTTTTTTGCTACATCCAACACACTTGATGTTGGCTTAAAGGCGATCCGAGCCAAAATATTTTCACCGGTAGAAATTCCGCCGCGAATTCCACCGTAGCCAGGATTATTCTGGCGATGCCATTCTGAGCCTTCGCGGGTAACGGCGGCAAATCCCTCACCAAACTCAACACCAATAGTCGCACCGACACTCATATAGGCAGCTGACAAATCAGATTTCAACTTATGAAACACTGGCTGACCCAAACCTCGCGTCAAACCATCAACGCGAACTTCCACTATACCGCCATAACTTTTGCCTTCTTGCTTG
>CAYPZY010000044.1:0-12055 GCA_964415155.1 uncultured Bdellovibrionales bacterium | reverse complement strand
AAATTCCTGTAAAGAATTCCCCGGATCCTTAATGGGCCAATGGAGTTTTTTTGCCCTGGAAATTAAAACAGGACAAACTTCTTCGGCACAAAGCGTGATAACGTAATCTAAACCTTTTACAAAGTCCTGCGAGAGTTGATCGACAGTCTTTGACTGGTTTTTACTTAAATCTACTCCGATTTCTTTCATAACTTCAATGGCAAAGGGATTTACATACTTTGGCTGGGAGCCCGCACTTTCAATTTCAGCTTTCGATCCAAATAGACTTTTCGCTACGCCTTCAGCGATTTGGCTTCGTGCCGAATTGGCGACACACATAAACAGAATTTTCACTTAACAATTCCGATTCTTATTTTTTTTGTTTTCTTTCTCACAACAGTTTTCTTGTAGGTAACCAATAAGATTTTTGATTAGATCAGTATTCGCGTAGTAAACAATCGAGCGCCCGTCCTTTTTGGAAGTAACAAGGCCAGCGCGGCTCATATGTGACAAGTGAAATGACAGTGTATTATCGGGAATCTTAAGTTGATCCGCAATTTTATTTGGTACTAAGCCATCACCGCCATAGCGTATTAAAAGCTTAAATACACGTAGTCTTGTTTCCTGCGATAGCGATGAAAAGGCTTCGGAGGCAGCAAATAGTTCCATAGTTCTGGAATAATAGAAATATATAGCACAGTCAACAACCTAAGAAAAATTTATTTGGTCCTCTGTCTTCCCAAGTTTTAGAACAGATTTTTCTTTCCATAGGTAAAAAATCACTGGATAAATTAGAAGCTCTAGTAGAAAAGAAGTGACGAGCCCGCCGATCATTGGCGCAGCAATTCGTTTCATAACATCAGCGCCCGCTCCAATAGACCACATAATCGGAATCAGTCCCATAAATAAGGCTGCTACTGTCATAAGCTTAGGTCGTAAGCGGTGAACGGCACCTTCGATGACAGCATCCTTCAAATCAAGTGTTGAATTCATTTTGCCGTTCTTCAATCTATCATCATAGGCAAGGTCCAAATACATCAACATAAATACGCCAGTCTCGGCATCAAGTCCCAACAATGCGATCATACCAACCCACGCGGCAATGGAAAGATTATAGCCGAGCGCTACTAAGAGCCAGACAGCTCCAATAAGGGAAAATGGTACAGCCAACAAAACGATAGAAGTTTTCACCCACGACTGCGTGTTAAAAAATAATAAGAAAATTATTAAAACCAAAGTTAACGGAATCACAATTTTAAGCCGTTCCTTCACGCGTTCCATATTCTCAAACTGTCCGCTCCAAGAAATGAGATATCCTTCAGGCAAATGAAGTCTTGCTGCCAGATGACTTTTGGCCTTTTCAACATAGGTTCCAATATCAATTTGCTGGGGATCAATATCCACATAGACATAACCAACAAGAGAAGCGTTTTCATCGCGAATCATACTTGCGCCGTCTTTAAACGACACATTGGCAATTGAGCTTAGAGGAATCTGTGCGCCCGTATTGCTAGTAATAAGAACTCTTTTTATACTCTCAATATCTTGGCGGAACGCCGGTGCTTGCCGGACTTGAATCGGATAGCGTTCTCGAGTTGCAATAATCTGCGAAACATTTTCGCCACCAATTGCAAACATCGCTTGATCTTGGGCCTCTTTGATTGAGAGGCCATAGAGTTTTAATTTTTCGCGATCAAAATCAACATCTAAGAAATATCCGCTAGCGATACGTTCAGCAATTACGGCTCTAGTTCCCTCAAGAGTTTTCATTTCCTTTTCAATTTTTTTACCTATCGACTCAATCGTCTTTAAATCAGGGCCAAATATTTTTATGCCGATCGGACTGCGGATTCCAGTTGAGAGCATGTCAATGCGATTTTTAATTGGCATGGTCCAAATGTTTGGCATACCAAGAAAATTTAATTTCTCATTCATTTCGGAAATTAGATTTTCTTCGCTAATCATCTCCGGCCAAATTCGATTGAGTGGTGCTTTTATAAATTCCGGTAGAAAAGAATGCCAGCGTTTATTTTTTCGCCAATCCGATTTTGGCTTAAGGGTAATAGTGGTTTCGATCATACTCAAAGGAGCCGTGTCAGTGGATGTTTCAGCGCGCCCGGCTTTGCCAAAGACTGTATCTACCTCAGGAAAAGTTTTTAATATTTTATCTTGAATAGTTAAAACCTTTTGAGCCTCGGAAACTGAAATTCCAGGAAGCGCGGTTGGCATATATAAGAGACTTCCCTCATGCAAAGTCGGCATAAATTCCGAACCCAGCATCAAAAATCCGGGAATGATTGATAGCATGGCGGCAAAGGCGAAGGTAAGAGTAATTTTTTTGTATCTTAGAACCCAATCGATAACAGGCTCATATATTTTAAATAACCTCCGGCTGATAGGATGCTGTTGTTCAGAATAATAGGTACCAACAAAAAAAGTATTTCCTAAAGCATTTAGTAAACTGTTTTGAGTTTTAAAAGTGTCTGGCCTAGCAAACAACATGCGGACAGCGGGATCAAGTGTGATAGCCAGTAATGCCGCAATCGCCATCGCGAAGTTCTTTGACAAAGCGAGCGGTCTAAAGAGTCTCCCTTCCTGGTCAACTAAAGTAAAAATTGGAATAAAAGCGACCGCGATCACTAACAGAGAAAAGAAAACCGATGGTCCTACTTCTTGAAGAGCTTCAAGACGAACGTTAAAAAAGTTTTCCTTCCGGCCAGTTTCGTGCCAGTGATGAATTTTGCGATAAGCATTTTCGACTTCAACGATGGCACCATCAACTAAGACACCAATAGATATCGCGATTCCCGCAAGCGACATAATGTTGGAACTCTGACCAATGAGATAAAGTGGAATAAATGAAAGTAAAACAGAAATAGGAATTGTGACAATCGGTACAATTGCCGACGGCACATGCCAGAGAAAGAGCAAAATTATCAGGCTCACAATGATAAGTTCTTCAAAAAGGGTGGATTTTAATGTGTCAATCGCGCGTTTAATTAAGTCAGAACGATCATACACCGAAACAATTTTTACACCTTGAGGCAGACTTTTTTGAACTTCACTCAAGCGATTTTTGACTCGGTCTATAACTTTTGGCGCATCTTCTCCTTGCCTCATAACAATAATTCCACCGACGGTATCACCAAACCCGTTGTAATCCGTGATTCCTCGGCGCATTTCGGGACCAAGTGAAACTGTCGCCACTTGCTTAATAAGTATTGGCGCACGACTTCGCGGATTAAAGGTAACGACAGCTTCTTCGATATCCTCTACTTTATCCACAAGGGCGCGACTTCTCACCATGGCTTCAGTTCCCGAAAATTCAATCGTTCTTCCGCCACTTTCTTGATTCGAATTTTTTACGGCATTCATGACTTGATCCATGGTGACATCAAAAAGTTGAAGTTTAGTCGGATCAACTTTGATTTGATATTGTTTTACAAATCCACCTACGGCAGCAACTTCGGCAACTCCTTGCACGGATTGCAATTGAAATTTAATAAGCCAATCTTGCATAGATCTTAAATCCGCCGAATTAAAGCGACCTGACTCATCTGTTAAAGCGTATTGGTAAACCCAACCCACACTGGTGGCATCCGGTCCTATTTCTGTTTTTACTCCGGCGGGGAGTTGTGCCGAAATACGATTTAAACTTTCTAAAACACGGCTTCTTGCCCAATAAAGATCAGTTCCATCTTCAAAAATAATATAGACGTAAGAAAAGCCATAATCTGAAAAGCCCCGAACAGATTTTACTTTCGGAGCACCCAACATGGCGGAGACAATGGGATAGGTAACTTGATTTTCTAAAATATCGGGAGAGCGATCCCAGCGCGAGTAAATAATCACTTGGGTATCCGAAAGATCAGGAATGGCATCCAGAGGTATACGTTTGGCGGAGTAAATTCCTGACAGCAACAAAATTGTTGTAACTGTTAGAACGAGAAAAGGATTATGGGCTGAAAATGAAATTATTTTCTTTATCATTTACCTTTTCCTGGCATGCACATGGCCATCGGTATGTCCCAGTGTTGACCCTCAGGACAAGAAGGCAACTCAGCCGCGTTTCCTTCCGACGAGGAAGCACCTCTAATTTTTGCTTCAGAATCAATTAAAAAGTTTGGACCTGAACTAATGGTTTCGCCGACATTTAAACCAGCCAAAACTTCGTAATAACTGTTGGTTTTTAAACCCACCTTAATTTTTCGCGGGCTTAATTTATTGTTTTTATCAACCACATAGACAAGGTCACCTTGTCCAGTATGTAAAACCGAACTTTCAGGAATAGCGATTCGATCTGAAAGTTTAATTTCAACTTCGCCGCGAAAACTGGTTTCAGGAATTAAATTGCGTGATCTCTCTTGAATTTGTCCAAGAACTCTGACGGTTCGGCTTGAAGGATCAACAATAGTATCGACAGATGCAATAGTTCCTTTAATTTCATCTTCCGGGTAAATGCTACCAGCGCCTTTAAAAGTTAATCCTGGGCGTAAATACCGAACATCTCTTTCGTAAGCTTGAAAGGCAACTGACGAAGAAGAAATAATTCGGCCAGATATTGGTAGCGTTGCCACTAAAGTCATTTTTTCAACGTCAGCCTTTTGTACGCCAATGACTTCGAGTTGCGAGGCCGTCACTTGTATATCAGCTCGTTTTTCTCCACTGTCTTTTGTAGCGTCTTCTTTGGTTGGTGTTTTCACCTTAACTAGCTTCATATGGCAAATGGGACATTCGCCGGGATGCTCGGAGTGAATCTGCGGGTGCATGGGGCAACTATAGTAAAAACTGCTTTCAGCTTTTTCCGAAACGTCACCGTTAGCCATTTTACCTGTCTCATAAGTATTTTTAAAAATAAACAGAGCGGAGGCAAGCAAAAGTATTAAGATGAAAATCAATTTAGTTTTTCTCATTTTTACCTCGAGAATACTTTTCTAATTCAGATATCGTTCTTTCAAACTCTAAACGTAAATCAATGGCTTTGAGTTTTAAATCAGGAAATGCCTCCATTGCCTCGCGATGATCTTGAAGTGTTTCGAGATCCCTAGGCGCTAGATTGTGAACAAGCTTCATTCGACGCTCAGCTTTTGGAATTAAGTTTTGTTTTAAATTATCAAGCTGCCTTTTTAATGAGTCCGCTTTACTCATTAAGGTCGCACGCACGCCTGTAAGATTTCGTTCCTGCTTTTGCAATTCGTATTCAGCCGCTAATCTTTCGGATGTTGCTGAAGATGATTCTGAATATGGTTGCCAAAAATAAACAAAGGGCAAGGTGACATTCACCATAAGTTCGTTGTAGCGCGGTAGCATACTAGATTGCTCGACTTCTTTGTAACGGAAGTTAAAGTCAGGAAGCCACATCGACTTTGCCGCAAATTCCCGCGACCTTAAACTCTCGAGATTATATTTTTGCGCCTGCAGTTGTGGACTAACATCAGCGGATTCTATTTTCGGTATGCTTGGGAGCCCTGGCTCAGTGGCTACTAACTTAAAAGTATTTACATCGGCATTAAGCAGAAGAGCAGCTTCAATTTGTTGGGCGCGCAAACTCTGCTCAGCGTCCGCAATTTCATTATCTAAAAAATCATAATCATATTCGGCTTTAACAACATGTACCGCCGCAAAACTATCTGAACGTGCCGTTGAGCGCGACAAGCTGATATGTCCCTTCACTATTTTCTTTTTTTCTAAAAGCAAATTAGACTTCTCTTGCGCCGCCCACAGTGCCAGGTAAATATTTTTCGCGCGTGCTACAATTTCATTTCTTTGTGTTTGGCTCATCTCAATTTGGGATTTTGCTTCATAGTCCCGCGCTTTTAAATCGGCAGTCATTTTTGTGGGAAAGGGAACTGTCTGGCTAACTTCGAAGCCTTTCGTGGAGGAACCGGATTGATCAGTCATTTGGATAACGCCTGCCATGGGCTCGGGAATTTTTACTCCTATGGCCCTGGCCTTTGCGGCTTCAGCTTTGGCTGACTCGATTTTGATATCGAGATTTTGGCTTTGGACCCGGTCTAAAAAGTCTTTAAGTGAGACTTTTTCCTGCGCTAATAACCTTGGCGAGGTTAAAGACAGTATACATGCGATAAGAAGTCTAAGTCGTGTTCTGGTCTTCATAATATATAGATACGCCATACCCACTCCATTTGTGACAACCTGGCTTCAAATTTTGACTTATTTTTTAGGGGATGTCACAATTTGCTTATCGAATGCGTATTTAAGGGTATGTGAATGGTTAAAAACCTAAAGGATCTTTTAGATGAGGAACTTATGAGTCTCTATCAACGGGGCGATTATCACGCATTCGAGGTACTTTACCACAGGCATTCGGGCCGAGTTTTTGAGTATCTTAGAAAGAGAAGTACTGAAGAGGTATCTCGAGACCTAACGCAAACTGTGTTCGAAAAAGTCCACAAGTCACGATCAAACTATGAGGGAAGGTATCCATTTCTTCCTTGGCTTTTCACCATAACTCGCAACACCCTTTTTGATCATACAAAGAGTGCGGAAGTTAAATATGGTCAGCATCGAGAGCGGTCTGAAATATTAGATTTTATCCCTTCGCCGCAAACCAATATTGGGTATGACTTTTCCACTTTATTAGAAGGACTAAATTCAAATCAAAGACGCGCCATAGAACTTCGGTATTTATCGGAGTGGAGTTTTGAGCAAATATCCCAAGAAATTAAAACCTCACCCCAAAACGTGAGAAAGCTAATAAGCCGTGCGACTGAAAAGATTAGATCAATATTAAAAGGGGAAAGGAGAGACTAGTGATGAATGACAAAAGAAACGAAAATGAACTTATGAATGAGTTTAAAGAATTTGTGAAAAGCGATGCTCCAGTTCCTCGAGAGCTCTCCGAAAAAATTTTAAATTTCGTCCGTAACGACTTAACACCAACCTCAATGTTCGTTTTTACAAAAATTCTTGTGATTCATTCATTTGTTGGGACGTTGTCGCTTGCTGTTTGTGATCAATTTGGGATTAATCCGTTTAATACCGGCTTTTCTCTTACCCATTATTTTATGAAGGCCGGCCATAGCTTTTGTATGACTCTGTGTGGATTTTTATTTCTCGGTCTAACCACAGTTGCGAGTCGATTCCTATTAGATAGAAATGAGTTTTTAGTATTGAAACAAAATACTTTCCTCCAAGTTTTCTTTTTGAGTTTACTGTCCTTAGGATTTTTCTTGTTATTGGGAGCTAAAATTATATTTAGTGCCGCCGCCTTTTGGTTGTTCGGTGCGCTCCTGGGCGGTGTTTTGATCATTTATCTAATCAGTAATTCAGATCTATTGAGTTCCGGTCGGTAAAAGAGCCCTAATTTTATCGGCTATTACATCGGGATTACTCAAAACGAAGTTATGATCGCCGGAAACGATTTTCAATTCAACATTTTTGAAATGAGTGAGCTGCATTAAATCAGCTATTTCCGCATCAGGATCGTTCGACCCATGAATTATTTGAATTGGTATTTCACTTAGCTTAGGAATCATTTCTGACACATTCGTTTTTAAAATTACATTATACATTGCTCCCTTGTAACCTTGCCAAGTATGTAACGTAGCATCCTCAACCACTTCAGCTGGAAGATCAGGAACCAACCAACGAAAAATCGGACGCGAAATGTTGGGCCCGATAGCGTCGTGAATTTTGCATAGTACAGGAGCGAGTATTGGACTAAATGCCATGACACGCATATATGGCGAAGTTTTTCCAACCTTATCCATTGCATCTTCTTTCGAATGAAAAACCGGAACACTTAAAAGAATTATGGCTTTTACTCGGGTGGGGGCTAGAGCAGCGTACTGAAGAGCTAGCAACGCACCCATGGAGTGGCCAACGAGTAAAAACCTTTCATTTGGCAAAATCTTGTCAATGGTTTGGGAGATTACATTTAAATGATCAGCCAGGGTGGGTGGTTCGTCAGGCCATGGTGATTGACCAAACCCTAGAAGATCCATTGTTATTAAACGATAACTTTCATTTAGATTAGCTTTTAATGAGTTCCAGTAATTATGTGAGCCGGTCAAGCCATGCAAAAAAATAATATTATTGTTTCCCGACCCAGAAATCTCCACAAAAAGCGCAGTCGATAGTTTACCTGCTTCGAAATTGTGATGCCACTGGCGAAGTAAGGCCGATAAAAATATTATAGCGGTTATGGTAATTAACAAAAGAGTGAATTTGACTAGAGCACTGTACATACATAATTAAAAAAAACTACATCACCATTACCTGGCCATTCATTTGCGCCCCACCATGTTTTCCACAGGTAAAAGGAAATGTCCCGGTCTTGTTTGGTGTGATCGATTTTCTTGCGGGCTGTCCCGGCATAGACATTAGATCAACTTGGAAATCAGGGGCTTTGAAAATAAACATTTCATTTTCTGCTTTCAATACCAATTCCACTTTTTTGCCGTAGGTGAGATGAATCATTTCTGGCTTACAAGTACCATCTGGCTGGCCTTCAATAACAACTTCGGGGTCACCCGAGGCCGCGCAAGAAAACTTTGTTTTGTCTAAAACTATTTGTGCTGCCTTAAAGCCTTCTTGCGCTTTTTTATCAACCGGGACCACTCGCGAAACTAAAATATCGTTGATAATGTCGTGGGCCATGTGGTTAGCGTCGAAGCTCCAAGCAATCTCTGGATAAATTTTATAAAAATTTGGCGCAACCTCGGAAGCCATCGGCATCATCTCAAATCCCGATGACGTCGGTAAATTCGAAACCAATTGCCAAAATTGATCCAAACTTTTTCTGACCGCCGCTTTTTGCTGAGCTAGGGTTGGCAGTAACATGTCATCATATAGTTTCATTTGAAACCAATGGTAGGCCCAGATCAATTGATTATATCGGGGCATTACTTTACGAAACTCTTTTGAGTAGTAATGGCCATCCATCAAATCCATTTTGCGACAAGACATGGGAATCGCCACGCGAGTATTAGAAGAATATTTTTTGGCAATCTCCTTAATTCGGGAATTAATTCTTGCATAGTCTCCCGGATAAGTTGCCATCATGTCGAACGCAAATTGATGCAGTAAGTGTGACCAATCAAAAAGATTATTTAACCAAGCGAAATAATAAGTGTACTGAGGAGCGATGTCCTCTTCGTCAACTTTTTGGTTCGGTGGGTTTTTTAGAATTTGAAAAACTTGTTTTAGTGTTTCATCTTCAATTTTGGCAAAATCAACTTGGCGTGGCTGCGGGGGAATGGAGTCGACACCCTGTAATGTAATTAGCTTTTCATAAAGAAGAGCGTGTCCGTAATCAAAAGCGAACAATAGATTTTGCGCCTCCTTAAATTCTCTTCCGAATTTATAAGCTTCAGGTGGGAGCGGCGTCCACGCTGACGCAAAAGAAAGACTGTTAAACGAAAAAATTAGTAAACTTAAAACAAATTTTAGAAATAAACTTTTCATTGTTTTGGTCCTACGTCTTTTGTGACCATTTTAGATTCGTTCCAGCGATAGCGTAAAATAGCTTCCGCTGGACGATAAATTGTTAAGTCTTTAACTAATAATTCAATATAGGTGTCCCACGTTTGCTTTTTTAAACCATTTTCAGGCCAACCGGGATTAATGGGCCCTGTGCAACTAAAATCATTGGCAACGAGAAAATATCTGTAAACTTGTTTCGGAATGAGTGGATTGTGTTCATCGACTTCACGATTATCTTGTCCATGCACCCAAATACATGTCAGCGGCAAAGTAAGTTCGCCGATTTTAATGAATGAATCAGGTGTCAGAGAGATGCGATCAAAAAATTCAATAAAATTTTTGTTCGGATCGCCGCCAAGAGCTGGATAAGTCGAAATAGCTGGTAGGGAAATTAACGGCGCCCCCCAGTTTAAGCTATAGGAAACATCGGCTTGTCCCAACGCCGAAATGGCTGAAAAATTCATTGTCGCAGGCAACGCTAAAACATTATTTCGATAAACCTGCGGAGGTTCCACGGCAAAACTGTTTGATCCGGTGCCGATCACGAGGAAAAGAAAAAAAGCGAACATATTATTTTTCACACTGCCTACCTTTTTTCGTTAATGCGCGGAATCCCGGCTTCTAAATTTCTATAATAACCAGTTAGAGTTAATCGATCTAGTTTTGACTTGGCGATCATATAGGAATACTGAGCGCTGATCAGGTTTAAACGAAAACGTAGGACTTTTCGACTCGTTTCAACAACGAGATTTAAAAACTCAGGGCGGTCCAAAAGCTCCTCACCCGTTTGCAGCTCACGCAGGAGTAAGTTCATATAGCCTTGCGAACTGCGAAGCCCGGAAGTTCCCAAAGTAAATGCGCGAAGCGAACTATTATAATCGGCGGCCACATCGATGCTACGCTTTTCGATTAGAGAGAACATCTCGTCGCGGCGTTTACGTAGTTCAGCCTCTTGAGATTTTCCAACCTGTATTAGTGCCGGATAACCAAAGCCGATATTGCGATCTGAAGCGGGGTCAAGAAACCCAAAGGCTCTTTCTTTTGTGGAATTCCTAGCCGCTTTTATCATGTACTCAATGGTCGCTATCTCAAAAGACTTTGCTTGGCCTTCAACATAAATATCTTTGGCTTGAATTGAATTTGTTGCCGACAAATCGGGTAAAACAACATTTTCCAATCCAGAAATGCCACTGATTGGCGGAAGAGCCACCGCGTGCGCGATAGCTCCATACTGCTGTGCTAATAAGAAACGAAGTTGCTCGTAATCCTGCGCGAGTTCCACAATAACTGTTGTAAATAAATCAGCACTGCCTTTTGGGAGGCCAGCATTTTGTTCCTTAACTAAAATCGCGTTGTAGATTTTTTTTAGCCACTCAATATGATCTTCTAAAACTGAGAAAATATCTTGATCGCGGTGAACTAGATAAAAAAGATTTTCTACCGCATTCATTTCATTTCCGCGCAAGGATGCAAATGATTTTCTCTCCGCATCGGCAAGGTGTCCTGCCTCAATCCACTTAAACCAATTACTGGGAAATAGAAAAGGCAGTAGGTCACCAACAGCTTCAGCTAATCCCAACGCGCCACCTGTGGCATACGCCAAAGCGTCGCGCGTATTGAAATGCGGAAGCAAATTTCCTAGTGCCACCGTGACTTGTTTTTTTGCTTGATAAACTCTTTCAGCTTCTTGGCTCACACTATAATTTAGAAATTTCGCTCGGCCCAACAGTTCGTCTAAAGTGTAGTTAGAGGCGACGCGCTCTTTTCCCGGAGGTGGTAGTAAGTTGTCATCCTTGCCAAGATATAACGCTGTTAAAACGCTTTTTGAATTGGCATCAGTATATTTTAAACTTAAGCGGCTGGTGTTCCAGCAAAGCTCCACGATCACATCAATAGAAGTTCCAAAAGCGCAACTCTTATTGCCGTCGACTTTTATCGGTACCTCACGATTATTTGTGATTTCCGACGAGATGAAGAGAATATCATTATCATAACGTAGGCCAACCGCCGTCGGATTTGCCATCGCCAGTGTAGGAGTAATTTCAATTTTTAGCGACTTATCCTCAGAGAGGTCTTTGAGATTTGGGATTCTTGTTGTAACTTGCTGGCGTTGGCCGAGCTGGTTAACCATTTCACCTTGGTAATAACCACCGATTTGTTTAATGCTGTCGTCACGGCACGCTGATAATGAAATCAAAATTCCGAGTAAAAACGTAATTTTTTTGGCCATGAACTTCTCCCCCAAAAGAGCTAACATATAGGCATGGTAGCCTCAATCTCTATCGCCAATTTATTACGATAAAGTGCAGTCCGTTGTGACAGTTTAGTAAATAAAAGTCCTAAACTGCCTGCTTACAAAGTGTGAAAATTACAATCTAGCTGTTCTAAGTCTTAAAGCATTTGCCACAACTGATACGGAGCTTAAACTCATCGCTAAGCTTGCTATCATTGGACTTAGCAAGATCCCAAAAAATGGATAAAGTAGACCAGCCGCAAGCGGCACGCCGAGAACATTGTAAAAGAACGCAAAAAATAAATTTTCCCGAATATTTTTTAAGGTTCTATGGCTTAAAACTCTTGCGCGCACAATGCCGCGCAAATCTCCGTGAAGTAAAGTCACGTGCGCACT
>CAYPZY010000043.1:0-12072 GCA_964415155.1 uncultured Bdellovibrionales bacterium | reverse complement strand
GGCAATGTCAGTATGTCGTCGATGATTTGTTTGGGTGTTTGATTAGAAACAGGAATTTTACAATTGGGACAATGGGCAGTGCCTACTCGTGCGTAGAGTAATCGCAAGTAATCATAAATCTCTGTCACGGTACCAACGGTGGAACGCGGATTATAGGAAATAGTTTTTTGATCAATAGCAATGGATGGCGAAAGGCCCAAGATAGAATCAACATCAGGCTTTTTTAGTTGCTGTAAAAAGTTTTTGGCATACGAGGATAGACTTTCAATGTACCGTCTTTGCCCTTCGGCATAAACCGTATCAAAAGCTATTGAAGATTTGCCGCTACCACTTAGCCCCGTGAGTACTGTGATTTTGTTTCGAGGAATGTCCAAATTAAGGTTTTTGAGATTGTGCTCGCGAGCGCCTCTAATTTGGATTCCTTCATCAATCTTATTAAGCATTCAAGTACGTTGTTACCTTACTTTCGATTTCTTTTTGAATTCTATTTAATCCTGCTTCACTGTTAGACTCAAAGCGCATGACGATAACTGGTTGGGTGTTTGAGGGTCTAACTAATGCCCAACCATCTTTGAAACTAAGGCGCAATCCATCAATGGTGTTAACTGCGTATTCATGGTTCGTCGCAGGATAATTTTCTAAGAGCTTTTTAACAACGAAATATTTTTTCTCTTCGCTGGTGTCCACTCTAATTTCTGGAGTATTAAAGGCCATACCAAAATTTTCTAAAAGTTCGGGAATGGTCTTTTTTGTTTTGTCCATGATTTCTAAAACTCTAAGTCCCGCATACATTGCATCGTCGTAACCAAAATTGCGATCCGCAAAAAACACATGACCGCTTAGCTCGCCACCAAACGGCGACTTTTCTTCTTTGACCTTCGACTTGATAAGACTGTGGCCCGTCTTCCACATAATTCCTTTTCCACCGTGGGCTTTTATATCTTCGTAGAGACGGTCAGAACATTTAACATCACCAATGATGGTAGCGCCTGGCTTAGATTTCAAAATATCACGGCTAACTATGGCCATAATTTCGTCGCCGTAAATCATTTTGCCGGTATGATCGATAATTCCAATACGATCGGCGTCACCGTCAAAACCGATTCCAACTTTAGCTTTGGTCGAAATAACCTTCTCTTTGAGTTGCCTGTTATATTTTTCAACTGTTGGATCGGGGTGATGATTAGGAAATCGACCGTCGGGCTGTTCAAACAAAATAAGTGGTTTTAGTCCTACGGCCTCATATAGCCGACGAACAACGCAACCGGCAGCGCCATTGGCGACATCAACAACGCAGTTTAGATCTCCAGAAAAAGAAAATTGCTTTTTGTAGTAGGCTACATAGGGAGTTAGAATATCATATTCACTCTCTTTGCCCTTCCCAGTTATAAAATCTTTCGCGTTAATTATCTTTTCCAGCTGTTTGATATTTTCGCCAAAAATGGTTTGGTTACCGACAGATATTTTAAAACCATTGTATTCCGGCGGATTGTGGCTGCCAGTGACCATGATAGCACCTGCTATGCTTTCCATGGTGAACGTTGAGAAGTAGGAAATCGGTGTTGCAATTAAACCCAAGCGGATGACTTCGGCGCCAGAGTCAACCATACCCTTAACTAAAGCATTGGTGATGTCTGGGCTTGATAGTCTAGCATCATGGCCAACAGTGATTCGGGGATTGTTAATATTTTTGTGCTTTTTTATGTAGCTAACGTGCGCCTTACCAAGATTTTCAGCGAACTCGAGATTAAAATCTTTTTCGTAAACTCCGCGAACGTCGTACTCCCGAAAAATTTCGGGATTCATTACTAGTGCCATAGTGCCTACCTTCTACTTAAAACTAATTTTGTCGCGGCCTTCAGGGCATTAACCATTGACGCCGGATCTGCTTGCTTCCTGCCAGCTATATCTTTAGCCGTACCGTGATCAACACTTGTTCTAACAAAGGGCAACCCCATGGTCAAATGCACTCCCGAATGGGAGGGATTTAACGACTTAAAAGGTATTAATCCCTGATCGTGGTAGGGACATACATAGACTGAATATTTCTGCCAGTTGCCGGGTAAAAATGCCGCGTCTGGAACTAATGGACCAACTGTTTTTAGGCCGCGACGATTGAGTTCTCTCACAGCTGGTATAAAGATCTGCCTTTCTTCGTTGCCAATCAGAGAGTCCTCACCAGCATGCGGGTTAAGGCCAACTAAAGCTACCGGTTTGCCTTTAAGGGTTGGCGATAAAAGCTTTTTGAATTCGTGAGCATGCTGACAAGCCTCAAAAAGTAGTTTTTTGGTAAGGCAAACTTTTTTTATAGGTAGATGTCCCGTAACTAATAGGACATTAAAGCGCTCTCCTAGAAAAGCCATGAACAGATTATCTTGTCCGCTATATTTTTCTAAAATCTCAGTGTGCCCGATCTCTCCGAAACCGGCTTTGACAATATGGGTTTTCGACATCGGAGCTGTGACTACACCCGAAAAGTATTTGGCCTTACATTGTTTAACCGTGGAGACAAACCACTCGGCTGGTTTTAAAGGCGAACGAATTAAAACCAGGTGACGAAAAGATAGCTCCTGTAATGCTTTGGCTTCGGCTAATGTGGAAACAGCAACCGTTTTAAATCCTTGAACAGACCTAGGGGCATTCGAATTGCACCAAACATAAAATACCACGCCTGCTTGGGGACCGATTTTTTTTAAAGCTTTGAATGTGACTTCTAAACCGATGCCATCAGTGTCACCGGTCGTAATAGCGATTCGCTTCATGAATTTATTTTAATGAAGGCCTCTTGCTTTCGCTGATCCAGCCAAATACGAAACTGCTTTTGAAATGCTTTTTGTGAAAGTTGGGCGCGAATTTTTTCCTTCTCGCCCTCAGCCACAGGATTGGCGATAGATTTTTTATCATTTAGCCTTAAAATATGATAGCCAATCTTAGTTTTAACAAGCGGCGAGACCTCACCGACTTTTAAGGCCTTGAGTGGAGCCTCAAATTCCTTAAGCATTTCTCCTTGGCGGAAAGTTCCAAGCAATCCACCTTTGGTGAAATTAGGATCTTCGCTAAAGTCATTCGCTAAGCTTTCAAAGCTTTCCCCGCCCTTTAATTTCTGCAGGACTGTCTGCGCGCGCTTTTTAATTTCAGCGTCCTTACCCTTTTTATGTTTAAACATAATGTGCGCTATAGTGTACTCAGCCAACTGATTGGGAGAATTTTTATTTCCAGAATAATTTTGAATCTCTTCGTCGCTAATTTGAATTTTAGAGGTTAGATTTTTTTCTATCAGCGCTTGGCGTTCGAGGCGGGTCTTAATCATATTTTGATATTCCGCAAAATCAATGCCCTGACCCTGAAGGGTTTGTTTAAGTTGATTACGAGACATGTTATTATTTTTTGTGATGCCACGAATTTCTTTTTCGACACGCTCAATGGTTACCGACAAGCTCTGCTTTTTCACTTCGCTATCGATAATTCGTTCATCAATTAGTAAGGCGATCAGTTTATTTTGATCGGCGAGATACTCCTTTGAAGATGCCCCCTGAGTAAGAAGGTCATCCATCATCACACCGCTTTTAAGACGTGCCTGGTACTTGTGTAAGTCTGTTAAGGTAATGATCTCGTCATTCACAATAGCCACAATCTTTTCCACAACCTCAGCCTGGCTAGTTAGTGATAAAAGATTGAAAAATAAAACTAGCGATAAAAGAAATCTCACTTATCCTCCGTACTAATCTTTAAGGTGGCGATGAGTTCATCGTTCTTAAACACCTTATTACTACGGATTTGCTCTTCAAGCCACTGAGAAAATGCCGCCTGTTCTTTTGCCTCTAGTAATGTTTTGCGTATTACTTCTTTGACGTCCTTTAAGTTTTGTTGCCCGCCAGGACGCGTATCGACGAGCTCGATGATGTGAAAGCCATAAGGACTTTTAAGGATATTGCTAGTTGCGCCAACCTTAAGATTGTAAACCTCTTCGTAAACATCCAAAGTGCTAGTATCGATCCAATCCGTTAAGCCGCCGTTCTTACCCTCCGGGGCAATAGAAAATTTTTGTGCCAGCTTGGACAACGGCTTACCTTTTTTAAGTTCCTTTAGAATTTCGCGGGCGCCCTCTTCTGTATCGATAACAACTTGTCTGACTTTTACAGATTTATTTTTTTTAAAGCGATCCTTGTTATGATCATAATAAATTTGAATTTCTGATTCAGTGGGAGTTCCAAATTTGGCACGCAGATCCTGAAAAAGTCGGCGTTCTAAAAGCGTAAATCTAACGTTATCCTTCCATTGCTCGTAACTAAGGCCTTCTCGCGTGAGCGCTGAAACAAAGGCTGTGTTATTAGGATAATTCTTTTCTAGTCTTTCTATTTCAGCCGCGAACTGTGCCTGATCAACAACGACGTTCTTTTCCTTGGACCAGTTTTTTAAGAAGGCCTTAACGATGAAATCGCGGACGACTTCAGTTTTGATTCTTTGAATTGTCGAAGGATCTTTGACGATAACGGCATCGAGATGTTTGGCTTTCAACATTATCTGTTGGGCGAATTCTTTAGCTTTTAGTTCTTCCGTTCCAACACGTGCCACCACAAGATTTTGCACAGGTGGATTTTTTTCGGCCGTGCAACCAAGTAATAGAGTTATGCTCCAGCAGACAAAAAATGAACGCAGCATTTTAGTTCTTTAACGCAGCAGAATTCCTTTTAACAGGATACTTACTAGTTAACGAAGCAAAATACTCATCAAACATTTTCTTTCGCTTTTCTTCAAAAACAGCCACGCGTATCTGCTGCTTGTTGGCGTCTTTAAATGAATTTATATCGACTAGTTTTACGATATGATAACCAAATTGAGTTTCAACGAGGCCGGTAACCTGGCCCTTTTTGAGTTTTGAGGCAGCATCGTAATAGCTGGGAACAAGGGTGAGGCGCGATTGCCAACCTAAATCCCCGCCACTGGATTTACTTAAGCTATCATCAGAATAGAGTGCTACTAATTCTTCAAATGGACGGCTGCTTTTTTTAACCAGCGAATAGATTTCCTCAGCACGCTTTTTCGCAGCCGCCTTTTCCTGAGCGTTCGCTCCGGGTTTGAATTGAGTGAGGATATGGCTCGTGCGTAACTCAGGGTTCTTTTTATACCAATCTTGCATTTCTTTGTCGCTGATATCGATTTTATCAACTTTTTTGCCGATCATTTTTTCTACTAGGCCTGTATAAAGAGCCTCTTCCATCTTTTGAGCAATCATTGGATCGGCCTTAAGATTTAATTTTTCAGCTTCTTGAAGACCAATTTCGAAACGAATGAGGTCTTCGAGAAAAAGTTCCTTGGGCGGAGGATTCATCGTTTTAGAGCGAACGTCATCGTACTTCTGATTAAATTCTTTTAAAGTGATTTCTTTCTTTCCGACAGTAGCGACTACTTGTGCTTTAGCGAGATTGGTAAGTCCAAATACCATCAAGAAAGCGAAAAAAACGTTTTTCATGTTCTAAGCCTCCATACTCATATTTGACGCTAGCACCCAAATTAAGCGTCTACAATATATTTTAGCGCCTTTTCCCGTGTAGATTCAAAGGATTCCAGAAGTATTTTGGCCAGTTCAGGACTCTTACAATCGTCGTCCGCTTTAATTGGTCCAATGGGCTCTCCCCAATAAATTAAGACTTTAGAGAAAGGTTTCGGGAAAAAAGATCTGTCCCAGGCTCTTGCAAACTTCCACGCAGAACTCGCGATGACAACGCCAGGATATATTTTTGCTTTACATACTCGTGATAACTCAAAGACCCCAGGTTTTACCGAATGAAATGGACCGCGTGGGCCATCCACCGAAATTGCTGGATTGTAACCATCGTGGGAAAGTCGAATCATTCCTTTGAGGGCTCCCACGGCACCCTTTGAACTTGAACCCCGCACCGTTTTTGCACCATAAAGCTCAACAAAGCGAGTCATCAATTCACCATCACGACTTTGTGAAGTCATTATCGTAACGTTGTAGCGATTAATAGTTAAAACCAGGCCCGACTGTTCACCATGCCAATGAGCGAGAACAGAACAGCGTTTATTTTTTAGATCGTCGATTAACGACGGACTTTCGTAAATACGAATCCGCCAAGTTAGAGCGGCCAGTCGATGAACGTAAAAGACAATGTAGGGAAGAAGTTTACGCAACATCTATTTAGGAAAGTACTCGCTTAAATTCCTCGGTCAATTTTGGAATGATTTCAAAAAGATCTCCCACTATACCGTAAGTGGCTTTTTGAAAAATGGGTGCCTGTGGGTCATTGTTGATAGCGACAATAACTTTGCTTCCGCTCATCCCCGCTAAATGTTGAATCGCTCCAGATATTCCACATGCGATGTACAGGGTTGGCGCTACGGTTTTTCCTGTTTGTCCCACTTGCATTGAATGGGGAACCCATCCAGCGTCAACCACTGCACGAGAGGCTCCAACCGTCGCACCTAAGACTTCGGCGAGAGGATTTAGCAATTCAAAATTTTTCGCTTCTTTCATACCCCTGCCACCGGAGATGATAATGTTAGCCTCTGCCAAATCAAGTTTTTCCGATGCGCCCTTCACCACTTCTTTGATAAGCGTTTTCAAATCGGTCTTGTTATAGACCAAGTTTTCAATTTTCATCGCTGAAGAAGCGCTAGGAGCGCCGAGTGGCAGTTGATTGGGTCGCATCAAAATAATTTTTAAAGCAGCATTTTCAAATTTTACGCCGGCAGTACATTTACCTGCGTAGAGGGGTTTTCTCACGGAGATATCATCACCATTTATTTTTAGCTCGGTACAATCGCTAACGATACTGCCATCTAATCTGGCCGCTACTCGGGGAAAAAAATCCTTAGCCATCATGGAAGCCGATGCTAGAACATTCGTAGCACCAGATTTTTTCAATCCTTCGCTAACGAGATCTGTATATACTTCCGAGTTATAATTTTTAATGGCGGCATCTTTACAAATGTAAGCTGTGCCGGAAACAAACTTTCCAGCTTCGTTTGCTATTTGTTCGGCTTGCTCCCCGAAAACCACGATATCACACGGGTGTTTTGCAGAAGCGACGGCGGAAAGTAGCTCCACAGTTCCCTTTTTTAATTGTCCTTTGTGGTGATCTACGAAAACTAAAAATTTAGCCATGTCATTCCTCGCTTTATAAAACTTTTGTTTCTTCGCGCAATAAACGCACTAATTCTTTTACTTGCGCGTCCACATTTCCTTCGATCATTTTCGTTGCTGGTTTGGGCGGTGGAAGTTGCAAATCATAGTAAGAGGACTTTTTTTGCGAAACGTTGATGTCGAGTTGAGAAATAGGAAATTCTTTTATTGTTTTCTTTCTCGCCTTCATGATTCCTGGGAGACTTGCGAAGCGGGGATTATTTAGTCCCCGATTAGCGGCTATGACAGCAGGTAACTTCACTTCAATGACTTCTTTTGTTCCACCTTCGACTTCACGGGTGGCCACCATCGAGGCGCCCTGCATTTCAAGTTTGGAAACGACGGTTGCATGAGTTGCGTTCAAAAGCTCGGCTAGTTGTTGTGGAACTGCTGAAGCATTGTCATCGATGGCAAGTTTACCGGCGAAAACAAGATCACACGCGCCTTCCTTGCGAATAGCGTTTGCCAAGGCTTTTGCTGTAGTCAACGAATCAAGGTTCTCTGGACCGTCGACAAAAATAGCTTCATCTGCACCCATGGCTAAAGCTGTAACCAATGCTTCTTTAATTCGGGCGGGTCCAACAGAAATAGCAGTTAAAGTGGAGCCGGCATTTGCATCGCGAAGTTTAATTCCCTCTTCGATGGCATAGGTGTCGTAAGGGCTTATTATCCATTTAACACCAGCGTTATCAATGCCGGTGTTATCAGCGGTTAGTTTAATCTTAGTTTCTGTATCAGGGACTTGTTTTAAACAAACAAAGATCTTCATCAGGACTCCAAAATTTCTATGATAATTGGCGATTTTAAATTTGCCGATGGTCATGAAATTGTCCAGAAAATTTAATTTGATAACGTGATGCGCGGCGAGTTACCGCTATACAGAAGTGGGCTTTTGGTCGCTAAATAAAGCAAGCCAAATTCCGTGAGGAGTAGAGTCGCAATGAAGTCTTTTTTTTGTTCAACGATTGGTCAAAAAGCAATCTTATCAATAACCGGTTTGTTACTCGCCTTATTTGTTCTAAGTCACATGGCGGGGAACTTGCTCATTTTCATGGGGCCGCAAGCTTACAACTCTTACAGTCATGCTCTGATAACTAATCCTTTTATTTACGTTGCCGAGGCGGGTTTGGTAGTAGCCTTTTTAGTGCACGTGATTTTGGCCCTCTCGCTTACCCGAAGAAATATCAACGCTCGCGGTACCACCTATGCTGTGAAACCTAATGGTAAAAAAAGTACGACATTAACCTCGCAGACAATGATTTTTCACGGTCTAATACTTTTGGTTTTCGTTCCAATTCACCTCTGGGCATTTAAGTACGGAACTTACTACGAGGCTAACTACAACGGCGTTGTTATGCGCGATCTCTATCGTCTAGTCATTGAAGAATTTCAAAAACCAGGCTTTGTAGCATGGTATGTTTTCGCCATGCTCATTTTGTTTCTACATCTTTATCATGGTGTTTCGTCGGTTTTTCAGTCTTGGGGATTTAATCATCCTAAGTACACACCGAAACTAAAAAAGTTTGGCTATCTTTACGCTTTCGTGGTGGCGGCAGGCTTTGCAGCGAATCCTATTTTCATTTTCTTAAATTTCGCTGGAGGTGGGCAATGATCCTAGATTCAAAAGTTCCCGCGGGGCCATTGGCAGATAAGTGGACTAAGCACAAGTTTGATATGAAACTTGTTAATCCGGCGAACAAAAGAAAATTTAATATTATTGTAGTTGGCACTGGTTTGGCCGGAGGCTCAGCAGCAGCCTCGTTGGCGGAACTAGGATACAATGTTAAATCTTTTTGTATCCAGGACTCAGCTCGTCGAGCACATTCTATTGCCGCTCAAGGCGGAATAAACGCCGCCAAAAATTATCAGAATGACGGTGATTCTGTTTACAGATTATTTTATGACACAGTAAAGGGTGGCGACTTTCGCGCTCGCGAAGCCAACGTTTATCGTCTTGCCGAGATTTCCGCGAAAATTATTGATCAATGTGTCGCTCAGGGTGTTCCTTTCGCAAGAGAGTACGGTGGAACTTTGGCTAATCGCTCTTTTGGTGGCGCCCAAGTTTCGCGAACGTTCTACGCTCGCGGCCAGACGGGACAACAGTTATTGCTAGGCGCCTACTCGGCGATGATGCGGCAGATTTCACTAGGGAAAATAAAGTACTATCCTCGACACGAAATGCTCGACTTGATTGTCATCGAAGGAAAAGCTCGTGGCATAGTGTCGCGCAACCTTTGCAATGGCAAAATAGAAACACACGTGGCAGACGCCGTGGTATTAGCGACCGGTGGTTACGGACCTGTATTTTATTTGTCCACGAACGCTATGAACACAAATGTGACGGCCTCTTGGCGAGCTCATAAAAAAGGTGCGTTCTTCGCCAATCCTTGCTTCACGCAGATTCACCCCACATGCATCCCCGTTAGTGGTGATCATCAGTCCAAGTTAACATTGATGTCAGAATCATTGCGGAATGATGGCCGGGTATGGGTACCAAAGAAAAAAGGGGATACGCGCCCGCCCGATCAAATTCCAGAAGATGAACGCGATTATTATCTCGAGAGGGTTTACCCAAGTTTTGGTAATCTTGCTCCCCGCGATGTCAGCTCTCGCCAGGCGAAATTTCGTTGCGACGAGGGATTAGGTGTCGGTAAATCGAAGAAGGCAGTTTACTTGGATTTTGCAGACGCCATTCGCCGCTTAGGTGTTGATACTATCCGCGATCGCTATGGAAATCTTTTTCAGATGTACGAAAAAATCACCGGCGAAGATCCCTATAAAGTGCCGATGCGAATCTATCCTGCCGTTCACTACACCATGGGCGGGCTTTGGGTGGACTACAACTTAATGAGTACAATTCCAGGCCTGTTTGTATTGGGAGAAGCTAATTTTTCAGATCACGGCGCAAATCGTTTGGGCGCATCGGCACTCATGCAAGGGTTAGCTGATGGGTATTTCATTATTCCGTACACGATGGGAAATTACTTAGCTTCTACCAAGCTGGAAAAAGTGGATCAAACCCACGCCGCATTTAATTCGGCTTTACAAGCAGTTGATCAACAAACAAAAAGTTTTATAAGCGCTAAAGGAAATAAAACTCCCGAAGAATACCATCGCGAGCTGGGACATATTATGTGGGAATACTGTGGGATGTCGCGGTCAAAGCAAGGATTAGAGACCGCTCTACAAAAAATTCCAAAACTGAAACAAGAATTTTACCAGAACTTAAAACTTGCCGGTGGCAGTAGCGAATTCAATCAACAACTCGAAAAAGCGGGTCGAGTTGCCGACTTTCTAGAACTTGGTGAACTAATGTGCCGTGACGCTCTGGAAAGAAACGAATCTTGTGGCGGCCACTTTCGGGAAGAGTTTCAAACTCCTGACAATGAAGCTCAGCGCGACGATGCAAATTATTGCTATGTTTCCGCGTGGGAATTTAAGGGTGGCGGTCAAGCAGAAGTTCTTCACAAAGAGCAGCTTACCTTTGAAAATGTAAAATTAGCGGCGCGTAGCTATAAATAAGTGAGGACATTATGAAACTTAAACTCAAAGTATGGCGACAAAAAAGTTCGAACGATAAAGGGCACTTTGAAGAGTACAGCGCCGATAGCGTTAGCGAAGACATGTCATTTCTTGAAATGCTTGATGTGGTGAATTTAGAGCTTTCTCACAAGGGAAAAGAACCGATCGCGTTTGATCATGATTGTCGTGAAGGAATTTGT
This sequence comes from uncultured Bdellovibrionales bacterium, assembly GCA_964415155.1. GTDB lineage: Bacteria > Bdellovibrionota > Bdellovibrionia > Bdellovibrionales > SG-bin7 > CAYPZY01. Next base: position 1,203 of record CAYPZY010000043.1, on the reverse strand, counting down.
GGAACTTGTTCTCTGGTCATAAATGGCAACCCGCATGGACCGGATAGGGCTACAACGACATGCCAACTTCACATGCGATCTTTTAAAGATGGCGACACGATTGTGATTGAACCTTTTCGGGCAAAAGCATTCCCGGTGATTAAAGATCTCGTTGTTAATCGGGGTTCGTTTGACAGAGTAATTCAAGCCGGTGGTTACGTTTCAGTTAATACGGGTAATGCTCAAGACGGCAATGCAGTACCAGTGGGAAAAGATAAAGCGGATAAGGCTTTTGATAATGCTGCCTGCATTGGTTGTGGCGCTTGCGTTGCAATTTGTAAAAATGCTTCGGCAATGCTTTTCGTTTCGGCCAAAGTGAGCCATCTGGCTCTCCTTCCTCAAGGTGAAGTCGAGCGCAAAGCTCGTGTTCTGGGTATGGTCGCACAAATGGATAAAGAAGGTTTTGGTTCTTGCACAAACACAGGGGCATGTGAGGCAGTTTGTCCTAAAGAGATTACTTTAGAGAGTATTGCCCGGATGAACCGAGAGTATTACTGTGCCTCTGCAGCGCACGAAGATAAAAAAATTAGCGGCGACGGCGTTTAATTCATTTACTTCTATCTCGGCGGCAAATTTGTTTGCCTGCCTTTCAAGTCCATACTATGGTGCGCGCTCTGTGGAGGAGTTATGAAAAAGTTTTTATTTGTATTGGTTCTTGGGTTTAGTCAGTTTGCAGCCGCTGATCTTAGTGGCGTTTGGCGCGGATGGGGTACAATCGGTCCCGTAGGCGTTGGTGATACCACTTGCACGACAGCAGAAGTCCGCTTGCAGAGAGTGAATCAAAAATATTCTGGATCTATTAATGTGATTTGTCCCGGTTATCCCGTTGTTGCCAACTTTAAAGATGTGGCCACAAAAAAAGAAGATGATATTTCTTTCTATTTCAATTTGGTTGATGGCGGTATTGCAGACGTTCACATGTACCCATTGATGGGTGGCTTGAATGTCATGATCAGTGTCTCTGGACTGAATCCGATATATATACAGTTGACCCTTAAGCGGGAAAATCAGTAGTCGATTTCTTTTAGAAATTTCTCGATTCGTAGATTTACCAGATCGGGCAGATCTAGTTGTGTACAATGGGAGCCAAGAGGAACCATTAAAAACTGACTGCCTTTGATTTTTTTGTGTAGCAAATCCTGAAAGTGCTTCGGCGTAACATTA
>CAYPZY010000042.1:0-12109 GCA_964415155.1 uncultured Bdellovibrionales bacterium | reverse complement strand
GCGATTTAGAATGCCGAAGCCTTCCTGCACCTGAGAAATCTGTTCACCATTTTCTTCTTTATCATTATAGGAATAAGAAAAATGGGCCTTTACCTTATTGTCTTCAAGTTGCTCGGTCCACATCGTACGAAAAATAAGCTGTGACGCCGATGGCCTAAGCTTGAGCAAAGATTGAGCGATGATTTCTTTTAACTCGTTCTGAATCATAGCATGCGTTTGGGCATCGGTCGCCGGAGTGTATTCAGCCATGGACCATGTGAGTTTCATCAACAACAATATAAAAACCAAACCGATATATTTCACAATCACCTCTACACTTTGATTCAAACGAAACTTACTCTTGATGACAAATAAATCACACCTATAATGCGTTGAATCAGCAAAGCAATTTGAAAGATTTGAAAGGGCCATGTAGGTGCGCTAAATCTCTAGTTTTCGCAGCGAGGTTTAAATGTCTGAAAATCATCTGGAATTTCGCCATTTGTTAGGTTCCTGTTGTGCACGAACTTTAGCAAATCGGCCATCACGAGTAGAGCCCCATTCGGTCCCCTGGGCACGGCCAAATTATATTGCCGATACTAATTGTAAGCCGCTTCATCAATTCCTCGAAATTGATTTGGACATCACTAACAAATCTTTGCGTGGTAAAAATACAATTGAGATTGAATTCATCAATAATAAGTCTAATGAATTTCGCCTAAACGCGGTTGATTTGAACATTAGTAAAGTACAATGGCAAAACCAAGACGTTCCCTTTAGTGAAAAGGATCAAGAAATTGTCGTCAGCTTACCTAAAAACTATTCTCGCGGCGAAAAAGGTAAAGTTAGTGTTGAATACTCTTTAAAGGAACCACGTGCGGGTATTTACTTTATTGCTCCCGATCAGAAGTATCCTGACCGAGACATTCAAGTTTGGACGCAAGGCCAAGATGATGATTCTCGTTATTGGTTCCCCTGTTTTGATCAACCTGGAACAAAGTTTTTAAGCGAAATGAAAATAACTGCTCCTGCAGGTTTCATCTGCACCTCAAACGGTGCGCTACTGAAAGAGGAACGCGGGGCCGAGCGCTGGACTTTCCATTGGAAAATGAGTTTACCGATTCCGGCTTACCTCGTAACTCTGACCGCAGGAAAATTTTCGGAAATAAAAGACAAGTGGAACAGCGTTCCCGTGCACTATCTTGTGCAAAAAGGCTTTGAAGAACAAGGCAAAGTATCATTTAGCAAAACCCCAAAAATGATGGAACATTTTTCCAAGAAACTAGGCTTTCCATATCCTTATGAAAAATATCACCAAGTTTGTGTTAGCGAGTTTGTTTTTGGTGGAATGGAAAATACCACGGCAACGACACAAACCGACGCCACTCTCCATCCACTACATATCGAACCCGATTTTACCAGTGACGACTTGGTTTCACATGAACTTGCCCATCAGTGGTTCGGCGATTTGGTCACCTGTCATTCCTGGTCCCATGGTTGGCTTAACGAAAGCTGGGCCACATTTATGGAATCGGTTTTTCGCGAGCATGACCGTGGTGAAGACGATGCTCACTACTATCGTTACGAAGAACTACAAATTTATCTTAACGAAGACTCCTCGCTCTATCGGCGTCCCATCGTAACCAATGTTTATAGCGATCCGGCTGAGATTTGGGATCGCCACCTTTACCAGAAGGGCGGTCTGATACTGAACATGTTACGCGCCGAGCTTGGTGAAGAGGATTTTTGGAAAGGCACCCAACTTTATCTCCAACGCCATCAAGGCAAAGCCGTCGAGACGGTAGATTTTCGCCGTGCCCTTGAGGAAGTTTCACAGCGCTCTTTAGAATGGTTTTTTGACCAGTGGATTTACAAAGGCGGTCACCCAGATATTAAAGTGGAGTACGAATGGGATAGCAAAAATAAATTGGTAAAAATTCGTGTGGAGCAGCAACAACAAGAAGATGCTATTACTCCCATTCACCGAATTAATTCCACATTTGAATTTCATTTTCCAAATGGCACTTCGAAAGTTGTTAGTTTTACCACTAACGAGGTCATTAAAAATCTCGTTTGGCCGATGGAAGAGGAGCCCAACGCAATTCGCTTTGATACCGATAATCACCTGCTAAAAACTCTAAAGTGGGATTTGCCCGAAAAAATGATTTTCGCGCAATTAAAACTAAAGGGTGACGTGGTTGGCAAAGTTTGGGCAATGAAAACATTAGCGAACAAAGGCAGCATCAAAGCTCAAGAGGCACTTATTGATCGTTTGCAAAACGATGAGTTTTGGGCCGTTCGCAAAGAAGCGGCAAATAATTTAAGTAAGATTACTTCGACACGAGCGTTCGATGCTTTGGTTTCAAGTTTAAAGAAAGAAAGTGACAGCCGCGTAAGAACAGCGATCGCAGCAGCACTAGGAAGTTGGCAGACACAAGAGTCTTATGAAGTTTTAAAAGACCTCGCTCACAATGATCAACATGAGTTCGTTCGCTCACGAGCTACCGAATCCCTTGGTAAAACAAAACTACCACAAGCTTTTGATGAACTGGCAAAGCTCGTCGATAAATCTTCTTGGCGTGATCAAATTAGATCGCATGCTTATAAAGGCTTCCGGCATTTGGGTGACGAAAGAGCCGTTCCCCTTCTTATAGAAGGAGCTCATTACGGCCAACCGAAATGGGCTCGCCTATTTGCGGTCAACGCACTTGGGACCTTGGGTAGAGCACGTCCAGATGTGGACAGTCTACTCATTGATTTACTTAAAGATCCCTTTTCTCGTCTCGTCCACTATGTTTTAGAAGCCATCGATGAAAGACAGCTTTTGACCGCAGTTTCTGAAATTGATCGTCTCGCAAACCAAACCGTCGACGGTCACTTGAAGTTCGCAGCACATATGGCGGCCAAACGCCTTCGCAAAGGTCAGGCCGAAAAAGGCGACGTTAAAAATTTAAGATCAACTGTTGAAAAGCTCGTAAAAGAAAATAGCGATCTTAAAAACCGCTTAGAAACAATTGAAGGCCGACTCGATGCCAGTACTACACACTAATATTCTGACGACCACACCTGAGTATCGCGCCAATAAGGATGCTTTAGAAAAGCAAATTAAAACTTGGCGTGAACGCGCGATGCTCGTTCAACAAGGCGGCAGTAATGACGCCGTTGAAAAGCACAAATCGCGAGGAAAACTCTTAGCGCGTGAACGAATTGAAAAGCTGATTGATCCACAATCATCATTTATGGAGTTTTCTACACTTGCTGCTTGGGATATGTACGACAACCAATCTCCGGGTGCGGGTATAGTCACGGGAATTGGCACTATTCATAATCAACCCTGCGTTATTGTTGCTAACGATGCGACCGTTAAAGGAGGCACTTACTTTCCCACAACTGTCAAAAAGCATTTACGTGCGCAAGAAATTGCGATGGAAAATGGTCTTCCCACCATTTATCTTGTCGATAGTGGCGGCGCCTTTTTACCCATGCAATCAGAAGTTTTTCCTGATCGTGATCATTTTGGAAGATGTTTTTATAACCAGGCCCAAATGTCAGCTGCTGGAATTCCTCAGATCAGCGTTGTTATGGGCAGTTGTACAGCCGGCGGTGCTTACGTGCCCGCAATGAGCGACGAAAACGTCATTGTTGAAGGTGAAGGAACGATTTTTTTAGGCGGCCCTCCACTAGTTAAAGCCGCTACAGGTGAAATTGTGACAGCCGACGAACTTGGCGGCGCCAAAGTTCATTGTGGTATTAGTGGTGTCACTGACCATTTTGCCAAAGACGATCTAGAGGCTTTAGAAATTACTCGGAGTATCGTCGCCAATCTTAATTACGGAATAAAAGAAAGCAGCCTAAAGAGAATTGCTCCCGAAGACCCGCTCTACGATCCGCAAGAAATTTACGGAGTGATTCCACGCGATCCTCGAATTCCTTTTGATGTTCGCGAAGTCATTGCTCGCTTGGTCGACGGCAGTCGCTTTCACGAATTTAAATCTGAATTCGCTAACACCATTGTAACAGGCTTCTCGCACATTTGGGGTTACCCTGTGGGTATCGTGGCAAATAACGGGGTGCTATTTAGTGAGAGTGCCGTTAAGGCCGCTCATTTCATTGAACTATGTGATCAAAGAAAAGTACCACTTCTATTTCTGCAAAACATTACGGGTTTCATGGTCGGCAAAAAATATGAAAATGAAGGCATCGCGAAACATGGTGCTAAAATGGTAATGGCCGTAAGCTTAGCTCGCGTACCAAAGTTCACAGTGATTATTGGCAGCTCCTACGGTGCCGGCAATTACGGAATGTGTGGTAGAGGGTTTGGCCCACGCCAACTTTGGATGTGGCCAAATTCAAAAATAGCTGTCATGGGCGGCGAACAAGCCGCTAACGTTTTATTAACAGTTAAAAAAGATCAACTCGCGAAAAGAAATGAAATAATGACAGAAGAACAAGAACTGGATTTTAAAAAACCCACTCTTGAAAAGTATGCTTTTGAAAGCTCACCTTACTTTTCTTCGGCACGCTTATGGGACGACGGAATTATTGATCCCAAAGATACACGCCATGTTGTAGGTTTAGGAATTAATGCAAGTTTGTATAAAAAGTGGATGCCGAAAGCCAAAGGCGTCTTCCGCATGTAATGGAGTATTTCAATGTCTGCTGTGCTTGTTGAAAAAACTGGTTCAATTCTAAAAGTGAAGCTGAATCGACCCGAAGTGCACAATGCATTTAATGTCGATGTTATTAAATTTTTGACCAAACTTTTTAAGGATAAAAAAACTTACTCAGGAACGCGTGCCATTGTTCTTAGTGGTGAGGGCCCAAGTTTCTGCGCCGGTGGCGATTTAACATGGATGAAATCCATGTTGAAATTCACGAAAAAGCAAAACATCAAAGACGCGGAAAATCTTTATGATCTTTTTCAGGCTATGTTTTCCTGTCCAGTACCTTTGCTCGGAAAAGTGCACGGAAATATTCGCGGTGGTGGCCTGGGTTTGACGGCCGTCTGTGATATCGTTGTTGCTGAAGAAAACTCTCAATTTGGCTTCAGCGAGGCCTATCTTGGTCTTGTCCCCTCCGTGATTTGTGCGTTCGTGGGCAGAAAAATGCCTGAGTCTTCTTTACAAGAACTCATGGTCACAGGAAAAATATTTTCGGCGAAACGTGCTTACGAAACGGGGTTAGTTCACTTCGTGGGAACGGCGGCAGAGGTCGACAGTTATTTAGAAACTACCATCAACAATATTCACAAATGCGGACCTGAAGCAATTGGACTCACCAAAAAAATTATAGATTATGTTTTTACACAACCCAAAACCAAACATAGATCAATGACAGCTAAAGTTATTGCTGAAAGACGCGTTAGCAAAGAAGGTCAAGAAGGCATGAAAGCCTTTTTTGAGAAACGTAGTCCGACTTGGAGAACCCGCGAGTGAAAAAAACTCTCAAACGAATTGCGATTGCCAACCGGGGCGAAGTAGCGGTGCGAATCATTCGTGCCTGCCAGGACATGGGCCTGGAAACGGTGTTGCTTCACTCGGAGCCCGATACCTCGACCATTGCTTACCGTTTAAGTGATTACCAAATATGTATCGGTCCCGCGCCTACCAACGAAAGTTACCTTAATATCGCCAATAATGTGCGTGGTGCGCAAGCCATGGCGGCACAAGCAATTCATCCAGGCTTTGGTTTTCTTTCTGAGAACGCGAACTTTGCAAAAGCTTGTGACAAAGCCGGACTTATTTTTGTCGGCCCTACCGCACAAAATATTGAAACGCTTGGCGACAAAATCAAGGCCAAGACTTTGGCTCAAGAACTCGGGATCAAAACCATTCCCGGGTATACCGAGGACAAACAGGATGTCGCGACACTTATCTCGCAATGTGACCTAATCGGTTACCCAGTTCTCGCTAAGGCCGCTGCCGGTGGCGGCGGGCGCGGACTAAAAGTCATTTCGTCGCGCGCTGAAGCTCAAGAGAAAATTGAGTCTTCAAAACGAGAAGCGCTTTCTTCGTTTGGATCCGACAAGATATTCTTAGAAAAATATTTAGATCATGCCAAACACATCGAAGTTCAGGTTTTTGCCGATTGTGCGGGAACCGTTTACACCCTTGGCGAGAGAGAATGTTCTGTTCAGCGCAAACACCAAAAGATAGTTGAAGAAGCGCAGTCTCCCGCTCTGCAAGCAGACCAAAGAAATTTCGTCCACGGTCTTGCCAAAAAGTTGGCAACTGCCGCACACTATCGTAGTGCAGGGACAGTGGAATTTCTATTTCAAGATGGCGAATTTTATTTTATCGAGATGAATACGCGCCTGCAGGTAGAGCATCCTGTAACTGAACTTGTCTTGAATATTGACTTAGTAAAAGCGCAGCTTTTAACGGCTCAGGAAAAACCTTTGGGTTGGCAGCAACAACATTTGCAAGCGAAAGGCCACTCCATTGAATGTCGTATCTATGCTGAAGATCCTTTTTTGGGGGGACTACCTAACACGGGAAAAGTTTCCTACATAGAGTTTCCGCACGGACCGGGCCGCCGCTTTGATATCGGCATTGAGGCTGAAGATGAGATCACTCCATTTTATGACTCCATGATTGGCAAGATCATCGTTTGGGATGAAACGCGACCGCAAGCAATTAAAAAGCTTTTACGAGTACTGGACGACACAATTATTTTTGGGGTCAGAACAAATATACCATTTCTTAAAGCTATTGTTTCACACCCTGATTTCGTTTCAGGAACTATGACCACCCAGTTTATCAACAGTTATTTCCCCACAGGTTTAAAGGCGACGCCTCTTACTGAAACCCAAAAGGCATTTGTTGATTGGGCTTATCAACAAGTCGGCTCTGTCAGTCTTGAGAAAACTGGCGAATCTTTAAAAACTCCCTGGCAAACCCAATGGCGGCTTGTATGAAAACACTGGTGTTGAAAACAGACAAAGATCAAATTGAAGGTAAAGTTTTGAAAGTCAAAGATACCTTGTGGGTACATCTTAATGGCGAGACCTTTACTTACAAACCGGAGACCGGCGGGCGAAAAGACAAGGGTACTGCGGCACAAACAGGTGTAATAACAGCACCAATGCCGGGTAAAATTATAAAAATAAATATTAAGAGTGGTCAAAAAGTTGAAGAAGGTGCCGTGGTAATTATTATGGAGGCCATGAAAATGGAATACAGTCTCAAGGCCGATAAAAATGGAAATATCTGTTACCTTGGATGTGCGGCGGGTGATCAAGTACAACTTGGCCAGAAGTTGGCGGAGATAAACTGATGTCTGATATGGTGAAAATCTTTGAAGTGGGCCTACGCGATGGTCTTCAGTATGAACAACAAACATTTCCGGTGAATATTAAAATTCAGATGGCAAAAAAACTGATTTCTGCAGGCGTTAAAAATCTTGAGCTAGGCGCTTTTGTTTCACCAAAGAAGGTTCCGCAAATGACCGGCACCGATGCATTGGTCGAAAAAATGATCATTGATAATTATCGGCAAAATTGGGGCGTCAATTTTTCAGCGCTAGTTCCCAATGATCAAGGTATGATGTATGCAATCGGCACGGGAATAAGGGAAGTCGCAGTTTTTACTGCTGCGAGTAAAATCTTCGCCCAGAAAAACATTAATTGCACCCCTGCAGAGAGCCTTACCCGCTTTGCTTCTGTCGTAAAATTAGCGCGCCAATATCAGATTCGCGTGCGCGGTTACATCAGCACCTGTTTTGGTTGTCCTTTTGAAGGCAACGTCGCCGAAAAAAAAGTACTTCAGCTTGCGGAAAAGCTAATTGACCTTGGCGTCTATGAAATTTCTATTGGTGATACGATTGGCGTGGCAACTCCCAAGCAAGTAAAGTCGTTGTTGGCAAATCTTTACCGATTCATTCCTCCCAATAAGTTAGCTCTGCACTTTCACGATACGAGAGGCACCGCTATCGCCAATGTATTGGAGGGGCTTGATCGTGGTATTCGAGCGTTCGATACTAGTATTGGCGGTTTAGGCGGTTGTCCATTTGCGAAAGGTGCGCAAGGCAACGTGGCGACAGAAGATGTTGTGTACATGCTTGACGGTATGGGCTTTAAAACAGGTATTGATGTCAAAAAACTAATAAAAATTAACAAATGGCTACAATCTTTGTTGGGCCATAATTTACCGGCCAAGCTTTCGCGCGCCGGTGTACCTTGGTGGTTATAGTGAAAAACGATTCAGTGTTAAAACAGTTTGAAAAGGATTGGGATCTTCATTTGGGAGACCTAAAGACTCTCATTAAAATTCCTAGTGTTAGCTTTGATGGCTTTGATCCAAAAATAGTTCATCAGTGTGGAGAACGAGTTGCCCAGCTATTGAAAGACCGTGGTTTAGAGAATGTTCAATATCTGAAAGTCGAAGGTGCTGCCCCTTACATTTATGGTGACTGGTTGCACGCACCTGGAAAACCAACGGTATTGTTATATGCTCACTACGATGTGCAACCCCCTGGTCGCGAAAATTTGTGGGAAAGCTCCCCGTTTGAACCCACCATTCGCCAAGGCCCCGGCGGTGATCGACTATTTGCTCGCGGCGCTGCTGATGACAAAGCGGGAATAGTTGCACAAACAGCAGCGATTTTTTCTTATCTTAAGACAGAAAAAAAATTACCTATCAACATCAAATTTATTGTTGAGGGTGAGGAAGAGATTGGCAGCCCTAATCTTGAGAAATTTGTTAATCAATATCAGGATAAACTAGCAGCCGACGTTTTGATGTTATCTGATACCACCAACTTTGATGTGGGTATCCCCGCCCTAACGGTTTCCTTGCGTGGCCTGGTAGGATTTGAGCTAGAAGTCCGATCGCTAAATAAAACTGTCCACTCGGGAATGTGGAGTGGTCCTGTCCCCGATCCAGCAATGGCTCTGACAAAGATTCTATCTACACTTATCGATCAAAATGGAAATATCGCTCTCAAAGAACTAACAGCCCTGGCTCCCAAATTAACAGCCGAGGAAGAAAAGTTTTTCAAGGAGATCCCTTTCAATCGCGCCGAGTTTGCCGACCAAGTAGGATTAGTTGGCAACGCCACACTTTTTCATGAAGGTGCTGAGGCTTGGAAATCCTTATGGCGACAACCGAGTCTTACCATCAATGCCATGGAGGCCGGCTCACGAAGAAATGCGGGAAATATTATCAATGACACAGCTTGGGCAAGAGTCACGCTACGAGTAGCTCCAGGAATGGATCCTGAGAAATGCCGAGCGGTGATCGAAAAACATTTAAAACAGCAAACTCCTTGGGGTTTAGAACTTAGAACAACATGGGAAGAATCAAGCCCCGGTTGGTCAGCTGATCCTGAGAGTTATCACCACCCAGCATTTAAGGCGGCTGAACGCGCACTTGAGCTCGGTTATGGAAAGAAACCCATTAAGATGGGGTGTGGGGGAAGCATTCCGTTCGTTAGACCGTTTGTGCAAATTCTGCGTAACGCCCCAGCGCTTCTGATTGGCGTGGAAGATCCTTACACAAATGCCCACGGAGAAAACGAAAGCCTGGCGATCAGCGATTTTAAAAAATCCTGTTTGAGCCAGATCTTTTTATTTGCCGAACTTGGAAAATAAGTCATACTTAGAGCCAATGTTTTCACAGTTGAAAAAAATTGGATTTTTTTTCTTCTTGATTTTGGCGGCGATAGAAGCGGCCGCTGACTATAATGTCATCTATGGCCAGGACAATCGACACGATCTCTATGAAATTAAAGATCCGAAAATATTGCAATTGGCACGATCGACTGTCGCTTTAATTCATACTGACTTTGTTTCTAAAGGCAGCGCGGGCAGAGTAAAAATTCAAACCGATGAGATCGAAAATATTTGCCCCGATGAAAGGTTTTCGCAACAGCATGTCGCTGCTGACTGCACTGGATTTCTCGTTGATCGCGATGTTGTGTTAACGGCGGGTCATTGCCTAAAATCCAAAAGCCAGTGCCATAAAACCAAATTCGTTTTCGATTTTGCCATTTATGAAAGGTCCCAAAATTATAAAGATCTCCCGGCAGAAAATACTTACAACTGCGAAAAGTTGATATATACGTCGACTCCAAAAGTCGATGGTGGCGGTCTTGATTTAGCTATTGTTAAACTAAGTAAGCCCGTTATTGATCGCCAACCGCTGGCTCTTGAGACTTCATCTAAACTTAAAGTTGGAGACCAACTATTTGTGCTGGGTCACCCTTTGGGATTACCAATGAAATTTGCAGACGATGCTAGAGTCCTGTCTTTTTTCAACAAGAGCTATTTTAATGCCGATGTGGATGCTTACAAAGGTAACTCCGGCTCACCTGTATTTAATATTGGAACTGGAAAAGTCGAAGGCATACTTATTTCAGGTGAAGATGACTTTCCCAAACCCTCTAAAAATCAATGTGTAAGATCAACGATCTGCGACTCTGATTGCGATGGCGAATTGGTCCTTAAAATAGGTAGCGTTTTAGAACAACTCCCGCTGTTTTAAGATGAAACGGTGTCAGAGTTTTTCTGCGCATATGATAAAATCTTAAACACTACGTCTCACTTTTCCCATTTTGTATCTCGATGTTTCCTAAAAAGTTTCAAAGACTTATGAATGCTGTTTCATTTTGAGACGTCAAAAGCGCTGGCATCTCCCTTGCTTTATATAAACTCAAAGGGAGGGTCATAAAATGAAAATGATCATCGCAATCTTAGCAGTAATCGCAATTGCGGAGACGGGGGAAACAAAACAAACTAGGGTAAAAAGTTACCCAAAACACCTGAGAAATATCGCTTCCGGAACACTAATGGCAGTAGCTCCTTGGGAAACAAATCCACAATGGGCAGAATTCAATATAAACTTAGGTACTTTACAAAATGTTATGAACAACTACTTTTCTCACCCCTATAGATATAATTCAGAAGACCCTAAAGAATCGGTACAAGTCATTGCAAAACGCTATTTGGCCAGGGAAGGCTATTTACTCCCTGCTGAAATACAAGATGCAATCCAAAAATCGCTTGAAGGTTATCAAGAGAAGTTTGGAAAACAAACTGGTTTTAAAAATGATCGTGGACTAGTAACTTCGCTGCCCCAAAAGAAAATGGCGGCGGCAAGTAACAACGGAACAGAGACCTAATTAACGAAAGGCACTTTTGCGAAATTTTAAAGCGTTCTTAATTTTGACATTGTTTACTGCGCTTGCGTTCGCGGGAGTGCCAGCCTTTGCCGCCGGTCAACCGAAAATAAATCGCGATGACCCGGCATTGATTGAAGACGACGAATTAGTTTTAACGATCGAACCTGCCGACAAGACAAACTTTGCAGAGATTAAAAGACCAGATCACAAGCGAGCAGTAGACGAGACCCGAATTAAAACCCGACGTAAAAACAACGTCGAATAAGATTCTTTTGATCAATCTATCGACTTAATGTTGTTTCCTCTATCTACAAAAACCTTGCGCGGTTTATGTTGAGCGGCGTTTTCATGATCCACCTGCATGTAGCTCGCAATGATCACCTGATCCCCTGGATGAACCAGTCGCGCAGCTGCTCCATTCAAACAAATTTCGTTCTCCTTACCGTGAATCACATAAGTCGCAAAGCGCTGGCCGTTGTTGCAGTTATAAATTTCGACGCGTTCAAATTCGAAAAAATGGGCGGCCTCGCAAAGCTTAGGATCGATGGCAATTGACCCTTCGTACTCAAGGTCTGCACCTGTCACAAAAGCACGATGAATTTTTGATTTCAACATTGTTAACATCATATATTTAACCTCAATGATAAATTTAAACCTTGCAGAACCAAATCAGGAATAATCCGATCGAATAATTTTTCCTTTTCAAACAAACTTGAAAAACCGCCAGTGCCTATAATTATAGGTTTCGCTTTAAAGGCTTCGCTAGTAAGTCGCGTGGTGATCTCACGAACCATTCCTATATTTCCGTAATAGAGACCCGACTGAATGCTTTCCACAGTGCTTCTACCCAATGACTCTTGCGGGGCCAAGATTTCCACCAGAGGAAGTTTAGCAGTTTTTGCGTCAAGAGCTTCCATCGAGGTGCGAATACCTGCGATGATGACACCACCAAGATATTCTTATCTTTGCTAAGCACACAAAATGTCGTAGCCGTTCCAAAGTCGACAACGAT